>NZ_CAUWGY010000023.1:0-34952 GCF_963558415.1 uncultured Ruthenibacterium sp.
CAGGCAGAAAAGTCAAGGGCATTTTTCGGTAAAATGTCTGTTTTTATCAAAAAAGATGATGAGAGATTCAGCATGCGCTCCTTATCAATCAATGGGGGTGAGAGTTAAGCGATCCTCTGGTCCTATTGGACGCAGTACGCGGCAAGGGTTGCCCACAGCTACCATACCAGCGGGAATGCTTCGTGTTACTACGCTGCCTGCGCCGATGACGCTGCCCGCCCCAATGGTCACTCCGCCGCAAATCGTTGCATTCGCACCAATCCAAACGTTTTCCTCAATGGTAATGGGCGCAGAAGTTCCAATGCCACAGGCGCGCTGTTGGGCGTCCAAAGAATGACCGGAACAAGCAATTACTACTCCAGGGGCAATAAATGCGTTTTCGCCAATATGAACAGGTGAAGTATCCAAAATGACACAGTTGTAATTAATGACTGCCAGTCCATGGGTGTGAATATTGAATCCATAGTCACAATGGAAGGCAGGTTCAATAAAAGTCAATGGATGGCACGTCCCCAATAATTGCTTCAGGATTTGTGCGCGCTTTTTTTCTTCGAACGGAGCAGTTTGATTGTATTTCCAGCAAAGTGTTTTGGCCGTTTTTTGCAGAGCAGAAGGCATGTCTTTGTAATCGGAACAATAATTGTCTTTTGTCTGCATTCTTTCTAACATTTGCATGCTTATTCCTCGTTTCTTTCGTTTTTCAAAGATTCTGGCAATGATTGTATCATAGAGGACCTACCCGGCTCAATCACCATTTTCCGGACAAAGACGTACATTGGAAAGGAGGTGATTTTCTTGAAAGGCAAATTTTTGTTCTCGGCAGGCTTTGGCCTTTTATGGCTGGGCGTCTCTATGTACTTTTCAATTTTTTGGGCACAGGAGGCGGCACAAGCATTGCCGGAACTTTATGTTTGGTGGGCAATCATTGGAATAGCTCTTCTGCCGGGCTTTTTAATGAGTGCGATGTTCTTTTCCAATTTGATTCATTGGAGATTAAAAAAATATCCATCGACAGCACAGGCCACGACCGTGTTGATGTGTGCGTACAATGAACAAGAAACCATTGCGCAAGCAATTCAGGCAATTTTGGATCAGGAATATTTAGGAGCCATTCGATTATTGGTGATTGACAACGGCTCTACAGACAATACGAAACAGGAAATACTGAGGATGCAGCAAAAAGCGAAGGAAAACCGAATGGTAGAGTATTTGTTTTGTGCAAAGCCGGGAAAGGCGAATGCATTAAACTGCGGACTTGCTCAGGTACATACCCCTTTTTTTCTAACGGTGGATGCAGATACATTTTTGGAAAAAAGGCCATCCAAAAAATTATGGACCACATCGTAGGAGCCCCAAGTGCATGTGTGGCGGGTAATTTGTTTGTACAAAACGCAAAGGCGTCGCTGGCGTCAAAAATGCAAAATTATGATTACTTGTTAAGCATAGCGGCCGTCAAGCGTTTTCAAGGGAGTTATCAGTCCACATTGGTGGCACAAGGAGCGTTCAGCGCCTATCGAACGGAAGTGGTTCGTGAAGTTGGCGGATGGAAAAATGTACTAGGAGAGGACATTGTATTGACCTATGCTTTACTGGAACAGGGGCTGGCTTCTTCCTACGAGCCGGCGGCCGTGGGTTATACAAATGTTCCGGCTAGTTGCAATGCGCTGTACAATCAGCGAAAGCGATGGGGCATGGGTATGTTAGAAGGTTTGTCTTCGGTCCCGCCATGGAAACAGGGAACTGTGTATTCGCGCTATTTTACCTCGGTAAATCTTTGGGTGATTTATCTGGATATGGCGTTTCTTTTTGGACTCATACCAGGAGTTCTCTTAGCATTGTGCGGGTATTACTACTTGGCGGGCTGCCTCACGCTGTTTACTGCTGCTGTGGGAGTGGTTTTATTTGCCAGTACGTATCTTTATCAAAAAAAATTGAATATTCCATTTCAAAATGATTTATTGGGCTTTATCTGTTTTCTATTTCTGTTCCAAGCAATTCAAAGCACCGCTGCTCTGCATGGGTATCTAATCTGGCTGTTGGGCGGAAAGGGGGAGTGGAAATGAGATGGCGAAACTGGCTTTTTTGCATTGCGGTAATCGGGGTGATTTTGGGCATCACAGCCTGTTTGCTTGTACACATGTAAAAATTGAGGAGAGTTCTTTGTGAACTCTCCTTATTTTGTTTCAGAGAACTGCCACGCTTCGTACAGCCATTGGTTCCATTCAGCATCAAATTGGCTGGCATGAGTAATCAGAAAATGATGAGTCCAGCGGCCGGGGTAGGGTTGTACCGAAACGGCCACTCGAGAAGAATTCAAAGGATGCGAAAGACCTAGACTGACCATAAGGCAGTGCTCCGGCCATTCCTTCTTTCGACGAATGGGAATACAGGCACAAGCGAAGAGATGGCGTCCGTAAAAGCTAATTTGTGCTTTCTGAACTTTTACACGAGTTTCTGGAAGAAGTTTTTCGAGATTATCCGTGAATGCACGATACAATTCTAATTCAAACGGATGATTTTCAAAGAAAAAAAGAACATCCTGCCAGTAGTGTTCCGGAAGTTCCATCATGATTCCTCCCTTCGTTGGTTTCAGCATATCACAGGCGAGGTATCTTGAAAAGAAAAATCGCCTTTGTAGTGTACAAAGGCGATTTTGGTAGAACAATTATTTGTATTGTCCAAGATACTTTTTGGTGTTGTTGACCATTTTAAAGAAGAGTTCTTCTGCTTTGTCCGGTGAAATGGTGACCAGAGGATCATTTTGGAAAGCACGCAGGCAACCTTCAAATTCACCTTTCAGGCAGCTTGTAACGACTACATCATAGTTGTCGGAAACACGCATGGTCATAGCGTGGGGTACACCGGGCAGATCGCCGGCAATTACAGGTACAACTTTATCCGAGGAGAAGTGAGCATTGGTCTCCACCACACGACCCAACGGAATATTCGCAATTTGGCCGCGGTTAGGCATGTTTACATTGGTGACCAGCTCGCTCAGACCCATGATTGCCTTCATCTGTGCGACGCCCTCTTCACCGGAAACATCCATCTGGAATTTCCGTGTGCCCTGAATGAGCGCGTCAGATTTTTCAAGGCGTTTGTGATACTCTTTGATGCGTTCGGAAACCGGTGTAATACCGAAGCCCCAGCTCTTAACAGTCTCGGGGTCTTTCAAGTACCAGCTTCCGGGGCAGAACTCTGCCAAATGACGGTCGCCAGCCGCCGCGACAAGGCCATAGCGCAGGAACAAATCAAATTTTACCTGCTGCTTAAACGAATACATGCGGCAGGAATCGTCCTCGCCAAAGTCGTGGTTGTCAATTCCGTCACGGTGCTTTTTAGCAAATTCCAGATAAAGGGGGAACAGATCCATTCCCTTATAGCTGGCTGCGTCAATCCAGGTAAAGTGGTTAATTCCTTTTACGTTTACGCGGATTTCTTGGCGGCTTACATTTTTGTATCCGCACATTTCGTCCAACATGGAAACCATGAGCTTCTGTGTGCCAAACACTTCGTGGCAGCAGCCAAACGCTTTGATCTTCGGGAATACTCTGTAAAGAGTATCTGTACACATGGACATGGGGTTAGTGTAGTTGATGACCCACGCCCGGGGAGCATACTTTTCAATAGCTTGTGCGATTTCTACATACATGGGAATGGTACGCATAGCGCGCAGAATACCGCCCGGACCTGTAGAATCACCTACAGATTGATAAATTCCGTACTCTTCGGGTGTATGTACATCGGACATCATATCCTGCAGAGTGCCGGGGAGAATGGAAATCACCACAAAATCCGCTCCGGTCAGCGCGTCTTTCAAAGACTGCACCGCTTTGTAACGGAAATTTTGCGCCTCGATTCCATTGCCGATTTTTTCGTTTCTCTGCGCGGCTTCAAAGTCGATGTCGTACAGCAGAACCTCGCCGGCAATATCCGGATCGGTTGCAAGGTCGCTCATCAATTTCCAAGCCCACGCTTTTGAACCGCCGCCAATATAAGCAATTTTCATTTGACGGGAAGTTGTAACATCCATACTTATCCTCCACTTCTAACTGAGATCGTTGGCGCGTTTTTAGTTAAGCGGCATCCTTAGGAAATGTCGTTGGGATAGCCGTCGTGGCAAATTTCAAACCAGACATAGTCCAGAACTTCGCCCTCTTCGGCAACGCTTCCGTGATGGAAACCATGTGTGGTATAAGTAATATCGCCGCCAAGCACTTTGACTTTCTCGTCTCCGGCGGTATAGGTGAAGCTGGAACCGGGAAGAGCAATGTACCACTGCTCAAGTTCATTGTGCACGTGATCGCCGTTGTAAGCAGGACCCTTGCCAAGCGTGGCGCCCATGCTGAAACGACCCAGATTGCGGTGCTCCAGAAGCATTGCGGATGTAGTGCTGGGGCCTTTGAATTCTTCTTCATAAGTCCAGCATTCGGACAGACCGCGGAACCGAGGCAGCGTCAGGCTGCTTTCACGGATAGATTTAATGTCGTACTCGGACATTTTTCCAAGCATACGTACAAATACCAAATCTGTAGCCGCGTGGATGAAGAATTTCTCTTTGTCAAAGTTGGGTACGAATACAGCGGTTTCCACAATATTCCAAGCTCTTTTTTCACCGCCGATGTAGCCCTTGCCCTGGATGAACAGGAAAATTTGACAAGTATCCTCGAATTTGAAGAGTTCCGGACGCCAGTCGGTGCCAGCTTTCAGCGTGCAATACTCAAATTTGCAGTCACTGTATTCATTTACCAGAACCGGCGTTTGGGAAAGGCCGTCTTTAAAGTTGGGAACAATTTCTGCCGCGCGAACGATTTTAACGATGCTCATTGGAAGAGTCCTCCTTTTGTTGTGTGTGTTTCAAATATGATGATCTGCCTAAAAAGCAGAGTATCATCCTTTTAATCCGGATGTGGCGATTCCTTCTACGAAGTATTTTTGAGCAAAGAAGAAAATAAGAATCACCGGAAGGATGGTTACTAAGGCCATGGCCATGATTTGGTTCCAAGGAACGGTAGATGCGGCGTCCAGGTTGATCTGAAGGCCAAGGGCCAAAGTATATTTGCTGACGCTGTTGATGTAAATCAATGGATTGAAGAAATCGTTCCAAGTCCACATGAATTGGAACAAACCTGCGCTGAACAGAGCGGGTTTCATCAACGGAGCCAAGATGCGGAAGAAAAGCTGAAGAGAACCGCAGCCGTCGATATAAGCTGCTTCGTCCAATTCCCGGGGAATACTTCTCAAAAATTGGACAAGCTGGAAAATGAAAAACGGATAGCATGCTAAAATAGCAGGAATGATAAACGGCTTATAGGAGTTCAGCCATCCGAATTTGTTGAACAAAAGATAGCGCGGAATGATAATGACGGCATCCGGCAACATCAAAGTGGCAATCATTAAAGCAAACAACGGCTTTTTTAAGGGGAATTCAAAACGTGCAAATCCGTAAGCCACAAGGCCGCAGCTCAAAACGGTGAACAGAACCGTAGGGACCGACAGCACAATGGTGTTCCGGAAGAAATCCGTAAAATTGTATTCACCAACGCCGTTCCAGCCGTCGATAAAGGCCTGGAAAGAAAAACTTTCTGGCAAAAGGCTGGTGTTTCCGAAAATTTCAGCATTTGTTTTGAAGCAAGCGAAAAACATCCAGACCAGAGGATAAACCATTGCGATGCCGAACAGAATCAAAATGAAATAGGAAAAGAAGGCGGCAATTTTTTTGCGCCCAGACATTGTTTTAAGCATCAGGATTTCCCCCCATCATCGTAATAAACCCACTTGTCGGATGTGCGGAAAACGATTGCGGTAAGTACCAGGATAATGGCAAACATAATCCAGGATACTGCGCAGGCATAACCCATTTTGAAGTTTTTGAACGCTTCATTGTAAAGTTTCATACCGATCAGATAGGTGGATTTCAAAGGTCCGCCATTGGTGATAACGAAAGCGGATGTGAAGTTTTGGAACGAGTTCACCATCTGCATGATCAGATTGAAGAATACAATCGGCGTGATCATGGGAAGTGTGATTTTAAAGAACTGCTTGAATTTGGAAGCACCGTCAATGCTGGCTGCCTCATACAAATCGACAGGAACCTGCTTGAGAGCTGCTAAGAACAGAACCATTGAGGAGCCGAATTGCCAAACTTGCAGCAGGCAGATGGTGATCAGAGCGGTGGAAGGAGTTCCCAACCAGTCAATCGGGCCGATGCCAAGGTTCCCCAGCAGGCTGTTGATAATGCCTTCTTTCATAAACATCAAGCGCCACAGAGCCGAAATGGCCACGCTGCCGCCCATGATGGAAGGCATATAATAAATAGTACGGAAAAAGTTAATATGTTTTAATTTCAGATTGAGAATAAAAGCGACAATCAATGCGAAGATCAACTTGCTCGGAACAGAAATCAATGCGTACAGCAACGTTACGCCCAAAGATTTTTTGAAATCCGGGTCAAGGGTGAATAGGCGGATATAGTTTTCCAGTCCCACAAACTTGGGTTCGCTCAACATGTTGTAATCTGTAAAAGAATAAATGAACGAAGCTATAAAAGGATAAAGCTGAAGCACAAGGAAACCAATCAACCACGGGGAAATATAAAACAGTCCTTGATACTTCTTCCATTGAATTGGCCTGCGCGTTTGCCGCAGCGCATTCCCGGCAGGCACATCTTTGGTTTTAGATCCCATCACCATTCCTCCTAAAATAAATTGTATGGACATTACGTGCGCCGCAGGCGCCGTTTTGGACTGTCACAATTCTATCATTTGGGGTGCGGCGAGAAAATCCGGTTGACCAACAAAAAGGTATCATAATTCGTCTTGTATTGGATTTCATGCATGTAATTAAGCGTTACGGGTTCATAAAATATGTGGCTTTTGTACAAATGGAGTGTTTTAAGATACCTTTTGGCGTGTGAACAACCTATCATTCGGGGGGTACGTCAAGTATAATATGTTCATCGAACAGGTTCCGCGGGAAGGTTGAGAGGAATCCGGCGGAAACCAAAAACAAAATGTTTGGAGTTTGTAAGGAGGAAGAAAATGTTCAAGAAAGTTTTAAGCATTGGCCTTTCTTGCTGCATGGCGCTGGCATTGCTTTCCGCATGCGGCGGGGCAGATTCCCAGGCCTCTTCGACAGCGACTTCTACCAGTGGAGACGCATCTGCAAGCACGGCTGACAAAACATTCAATGTTGATGAAGCGGGTGAAGTTTCGTTCCGTTTCTCCTGGTGGGGCAACGATGCTCGCCATGAGGCAACATTGGAAGTAATCAACAACTACATGGAGTTACATCCCAATGTACACATTGAAGCGGAGTACCGCGGAAAATCTGAACGTGAAAAAGTTGCCACTGAATTGGCAGGCGGCCAATTGGCTGACCTTGTTCAGTTGGACTACAACTGGGTACAGGATTTCTCTCAGAACGGCGAGTTCTTTGTTGACTTGAACACTTTGGATTACATTATTGATATGTCCGGGTTTGATATGGACCTTGCCAAAGAGTATGGCGAGGTAGATGGCAAACTGTATGGACTGCCCACTGGTGTGAATGCTCGTGCCAACCTGATCAATGTGGATCTGGCTGAAGAGTTCAACATTCCCACGGATCTTTCCACCGAGTGGACTTGGGATGATTATCTCGAGATCGGTAAAACCGTTCACGAGCAGGATCCCGAGAAGTATTTCTTGAATGCGGATAGTGTTACGATCAACTCGTTCCTCCTCCGTCCGTATTTGGTTCAGCTCACTGGAAATCAACTGGTTCAGGATGACTATACTCCTGGCTTTACCACAGAAGAACTGGCACAGGCTCTGCAGTACATTGGACAGTTGTATGAGCAAGGCGTTGTTCTGCCGGCCAGCGAGGCAAACGTATTCCTCTCTAACCCCTGGACCAACCCCCGTTGGGTCAACGGTGACTTTGTGACAGAACTGACCATCAGCTCCACCATGCCTGCTGAGATGGCCGACATGCCGGGTACACCGGGCGCATTTATCATCCCGCAGATGGAAGGTGCGAAAGATTCCGGTATTACGGTAATGCCCTCTCAGTTGCTGGCAATCAGCAATACTTGTGAGAATCCTGAAGTAGTGGCCGACTTTATGAACTATTTCTTCAATGATGAAGAAGCTGGCTTGATTCTGAAGGATTGCCGTTCGATTCCGCCGGTTGACAAAATCCGTGAACTGTGCGCTGAGAACGACGCATTGGATCCGGTCGTTGTGGCTGCTACCGATTACGGCCTGGCCAATCGTGGCATGAGCAACAACGTGCTTTCCGGTAACGAGGAACTGTCCAGCATCCTGCAGGATGCCTGCGAGCAGGTCGCTTACGATCCGGACAATTACCAAGCAATTGCTGAGGACACCATGACTCTTTATAATGATGTTCTTGCAACCTTGAAAGCATCCAACGGCTGATATTTTGAAATCTGCAACAGCGCCTCGCGTCTGGCTGTTTTATCAGCCGGCGAGGCGCTGCTTTTATTTGAGGGTAGGAAAAATGAAAAAAATCAGTTTTTTAACATTTTATTTTTCAGAGGAAAATTACGATTTAATTGATACACCCGAAGTTTTTGAAAAACGGGCTTTGGACCTGACACGGATGGGTTTTGACGGGATTGAACTGATGGTGCGAGACGCATCGAAAGTGAATCTTGCAATGATGGAACAACTGGCGCAGCAGGGGGTGCGCTATGCAGCACTGGGAACTGGAAAAGTTTACACAGTTGACGGCCTTTCTTTTTCGGATCCTGACCCAGTTGTGCGCAAAGGCGCTGTTCAGCGTATTCGGGACAGCATCGATTTGTCCACAAAGATCGGTGCCCCGCCAGTCATTCTGGGAAGTTGCCGAGGGGCCAGCAAAGATGTAGATGGAAAGGCAATGAAGCGTATCTGTGATTGCCTGAAAGAATGCAGCGAATATGCAGAAAAACGGGATATTCGGCTTGCGCTGGAACCGATGACGAGTTATGAGTTGCCTTATATCTGTTGTGTGGATGAAGCTATGGAAGTTCTGGATCAAATCCAATCTTCTCATTTGGGACTGACATTGGATACCTGCAATATGAATATTGAAGAAGATTCCCTGGAGCGTGCTGTAATGAAATCGGCAGGCCGTATTTTCCATGTGCAAATTGCGGACAATAACCGCAGATACCCGTCCAGTGGGCATATTCCGTTTCAAAGTTTTCTCGCGGTTTTGTATGCCACTGGTTATGATGGGTATATCTCAGCCGAATTGAGCCGGTATGAAGAGCCGCTTGAGGATGCGCGGCGTACATTGGAATATTTGCGAACGGTCACTCATGCGTTATGATATTTCGCAAATTTTACGTACAAATGTGATATAATAATTCCTCATTTAAAAATATGCCCGAGCATTTTCCGGGAGGAGGGGCAAAAATGTATCGTTTGATTCTGATTGATGATGAACCGCATGTGCGTAAAGGCCTTCAAACCTGTTATCCATGGCAGGACTGGGGATTTAGTGTAGTGGAAGCGTTTGAAAATGGGCATCAGGCATTGGACTATATTCTGCATTATCAGGTGGATGCTGTGGTCAGTGATGTGCGAATGCCAGTGATGGATGGGATGGAATTTATCCGAAATCTTCGAGACAGAGGATATTCTACGCCTGTACTTTTTATTAGCGGTTACAGTGATTTCGATTATGTGAGACAGGCTTTGGTCTACGACGCTACCGATTATGTTCTGAAACCAGTTAAGACTGAAAAACTCGCAGTTGCGCTTCAGCGGATTCGAAAGAAATTGGAAGCGATGTATGGGGAAGAAATGATGTCTCAGCCAGAAGGCTATTACGATAAGATTATCGACCAGGTTATGCGTTATGTTATGGACAACTGTCGAACGGCAACTTTGGAACAGGCTGCTGCAGGAGTAGGCCTGAGTCCCAATTATCTTTCCAAAATTTTCAAAAAGAAAACAGGAAGGGTTTTTTCAGACTATCTCACCGAGGTCAAGATGAAAAAGGCGGCTCGCCTGTTGAAAGATATCCGGATCAAGACCTATCAAATTGCCTACGAAGTTGGGTATGAAAACCCTAAAAATTTCTCCAGGGCCTTCCGGGCATATTACGGGAAGTCCCCGCGGGAATACCGGGACGGAGGCACTGAGGATGACACGAAAGAGCTTGGGTAAAACCCTTCACATCCGCCGCAGCTTTTTTTTGAAAAACTTCGCTTTTACGCTGGGGCTGATGATTGTCCCTATCGTACTGCTTACTTTCGTTGCAAGTAGTTACGCGCAGCGAGAATTGCGAAATGAAGTGGAGCGAACTTCTCGGCAATCTTTGGAATACATTCGAAACAGTTTTGACAGTGTGTTTCAGGAAACATTTGGCTATCAGACGCAGCTTTCTGCAAATCCGCGCATGAATGTACATATGATTACGGCATTGGCCGGAAATTCATTGGATTATGAAGAACAGTCGTCCTTGCGCAATATGTTCAATTCCATCACTGTTCTCAGCAATATTAAAAATTATGTGTATTCTTTGTACTTATCCGATGAAACAAGCGAATATATGATTGTCGATGGTACTCGTATTCCCATCGATCAGTATTCGGATGACTGGCGCGAAGACTATTGGAAACAGGACAAAGATGTCACCTATTGGGCCACATTGCGCTCCATACAAAGGTATGCTTTTGAGGACCCTGTCGAGGTAATTACAGTGTTCCAACGCATTATGTACAGTGGAGTCATGGTAGTCAATCTTCGGGCTTCGTATTTTGAAACCTTGCTGGACCCTGATAACATGGTGGATGGGCAAATGGTGTTGGTTTTCAATGAGGACGACGAACTGCTTATAAGCAATGCTCAGAAAGATGCAATCCCTCAGCAGAACATTGAAGAGATTCGACAGCGCTTGCAAACAGAGAATGATTTTCTTTACGATGGATATTACATTTCTGGTGTGAAATCAGATCGGTTTGGTATGCAATATATTTCTCTGATTCCGGAAAAAGCGATTTATCAAATCTCAGATGCCTTTATCAAAACGATGTTGATGGTTGCATTACTAGCAGTCGCAGTGTCTATTTTGTTGGCTTTTCTTTCCACGCGTTCCAGGTATAGACAAATTTGCACACTTTTGAATACCTTTGAATTGGCGGAACAGGGAAAAGAGATTCCGATGCCGAAGTATCGTCCCAATGATGTATACTCGTATATACTGGAAAGTTCGATCAATACATTTGTACAGCAAAGTTCTTTGAAAATGCGAATTTCTCAACAGCAATTGGCCCTTTTAAATGCAAAATTAGCGGCGCTGCAGTATCAGATCAATCCACATTTCTTGTTTAATACATTGCAATCAATTAATATCGAAATTATTCGAGCCGCAGGTCGGCAGACTCCTGCCAATCAGATGATTGGACAGCTTTCTGATATTTTACGGTATTCTTTAGGCGATCCCGAACAACCGATTTGTGTGAGAGAAGAAATTGAGATTTTGAAAAGTTATGTAGATCTTCAGCGCTATCGGTATGATGAGAGATTCATTTTGTTTTGGGATTATCCCGAGAGTTGTCTATCACGCAAGATGCCGCGGATGATTTTACAGCCGCTGGTAGAAAATATTCTAAAACATGGCCTGACCGATCAGCAAGCGACCATTGCAAAGATTCGAATTCGTGAAAAGGGCGATGCGCTCGTTTTTCATGTTATCGACAACGGAGCGGGAATTTCAAAGGAGAAGCTGGAACAAATTCGGAATAGCTTGGAGAACAGTAAGCGTCTGGATGTAGACAGTGCCTCAAAAGATCATTTTAATATTGGCCTTTCCAATATTCATCAGCGGCTATGGATCCGCTACCCAAATTGCAAAGGACTCAATATTAGAAGCAAGAAGAATTTTGGAACAGTTGTCAGCTTTACGATTCCAATCTATGAAGACGGAAACAGTACCGAGTTTCCAAAGGTAGAGTTGTAAAATAAAAAGGCGACGTCTTAACCGACGTCGCCTTTTTGTTGCAAGAAGAAAATTGATTGAAGAAATCTATGTGCTTTTTTAGATAAATAAGGGGATAAAAAACTATGCGATACTGCTTTTGAACAGCAATAGTATGAGGAGCATACTAATAAAAAAGCTACATTTCAACCTTGTTCCCAAGGTCAAAATGTAGCTTTTTACCTGGTGCGAGGAACGAGACTTGAACTCGCATGGTATAACCACACGCCCCTCAAACGTGCGCGTCTGCCGATTCCGCCATCCTCGCAAAAAAGACATGGTTTCATGTCAGCGAACATTATTTTACCATAGATACTGCTAGGAAGTCAATTCTTTTTTATGTTTTTGTTTCCAGTTATGATTCGCCGATTTTCTTTTTACATAGGGTGTAAGAATATGATATACTAAGACAACAAATAGAAAGATGAGGCACTGCTGATGTGGTTTGAAGAAAGTGTTTTTTATCAGATTTATCCTCTGGGGTTATGTGGAGCACCGCGTGAAAATGATGGTGTTCTTGTTCCAAGAGTTCAAAAGATATTGAATTTTGTCCCGCACATTCAGTCTTTAGGGGCGAATGCAGTATATTTTTGTCCGATTTTTGAGTCGGATGCCCACGGCTATGACACACGTGACTATACAAAAATTGATTGCCGGCTTGGAACAAATGAGGATTTTGCTCAAGTATGCGATGCATTGCACAAAGCGGGAATTCGTATTGTGCTCGATGGTGTGTTCAATCATGTTGGGCGTGGCTTTTGGGCGTTTCAGGACGTACTGAAAAACCGTTGGAATAGCCCATACAAAGATTGGTTTTTTATCAATTTCGATGGCAATAACGGCTACAACGACGGCCTTTGGTACGAAGGATGGGAAGGGCATTTTGAACTGGTAAAATTGAACCTGCGAAACGATGCGGTTGTTCAATACCTTTTTTCGTGCATTCGAGGATGGATTGACCAATTTGACATTGATGGACTGCGGCTGGATGTAGCGTATTGTCTGGATATGGACTTTTTGCGCAGTTTGAAATCTTTCGTGAGTTCTCTGAAACCGGATTTTTTCTTAGTAGGGGAAATGCTTCACGGAGACTATAATCAGCGCGTCAATGGCGATATGTTGGATTCGTGCACCAACTATGAGTGTTATAAGGGGTTGTATTCTGCCTTTAATAGTATGAATCTCTTTGAAATTGCTCATAGCCTTCAGCGTCAGTTTGGTGAAGAACCGTGGACACTCTACAAAGGAAAACATTTGCTGTGTTTTGTAGATAACCATGATGTAACTCGCATTCATACGATTTTGCAGAATCCAGAGCATTTTAATTTAATATACGGATTGTTATTTTCTATGCCTGGTATCCCGTGTGTATATTATGGAAGCGAGTGGGGAATTGACGGCGACAAGAGAGAAGGGGACAATACTCTCCGTCCTGCCCTTGATCAGCCTGTAGAAAATGAAAAGAGCCGTTTTGTGGCAAAGTTGGCGCATGCCCATCGTGAAAGCCAAGCATTATGCTATGGAACGTATCGGACAATTCTTTTGACAAATCGGCAATATATTTTTGAGCGGAGCACAAAGGAAGAGAGAGTTCTGGTAGCAATCAATGCGGATGCGGTTCCTTATGTGGCGCATTTTGATGCGGGAGCAGGATGCGCAGATGATTTGATTACAGGTAGCTATCATGATTTTGGCGGTGGAAGCGAACTGCCGCCGTATAGCGTGGCCTATTGGCGTGTAAAATGAAAATGGTAGAGCGGATGAAGTGTTTCATCCGCTCTTTATTGCATACAACAAATCAAAGCCGCTATTTTATCGACGGAATCATAGAGAAGATAAAGCAGCGATGAATCCAGCGGCATACTAGTTGAAATCCCCTAATAGTTACTTCTTTTTCTGTTCCTCCAATGTTTTGAAAAAATCTTTGGCAGTGATCCACCAATACCGATATCCAGTTGATTTGGGAGTGATCAAAATGCAGAATAACACGTTGATGCAGATTAGAACCAATAAAAAGAGTTGACTATGTATCATCTGTGTCTCTCCCTGCCAAGTCTTTTCAAAATTCAATACCGTGAGACACAAGATCCCTTCGCTTATAAAGGTCAGGACAATAAGAAAACCACCCAAAGCATTGCGGGGGATTTTGCTTTTTAAAACAGTGGCCTTTTCGGGACGCAGCATCTTTTTCAAAATAAGGCCGCAGGTGAGTGCACCAGCCAAAATATTCATAGCAATGGTTTTGGACACTGCATTGACTTCTCGTCCATAATTGGGTAAGTACATCTCTCTGACCCACATGCCGGACTGTTTATATTCCAAAATACAGGCGATGTCGCCGTTGTAGGCCATCCGAACGGTCACTCCAACCAGCTCGCCCTCTTGAATATTGCCGTTTCGAATATCGTACCCTTTTGTTTTGTCGCCCACTTGAATCATTGCGGAGCCTTTTTTTCCACGATAACCATCATACCAGCCAACGATGGTCCCTTCACAAACAGGCCAGCGCCCTGTAATTTTATTGGAAAGATCGTCACAAATCGTAGCTATTCCGGCGAAGATGATTATGACATCTAATATAATTGTAAAAAAGACAAACAGTGGAAAAGTAAATGTTTGAAGACGTTTAACTTGAAGTTCCGTTTCGTTTTCTAGCCCTTTTCTGGCCCATTTTTTTACTCGCTCTTCGGTAAGCTTACATGCCAGAAAATAGAAAGTTGCCAGTCCGCAGCCTAAGAGAAACCACACATATATAGTTGACATTGCCATAATGCTCACCTCTAGTCATCTGAGTTTTAAAGAGTGCCATAACAGATTGCTTTGCAGTGGCTTTTGATAAATTCTATCATGATACGGTTTTCGGATTAAGTTTTCTTACCTGACCCTTTCTTACATAAATAGCAAATTCGAACCTGTTGAAAACTGGCGCAAATTCGGGTGGAAATATCCGCACATCATACATACTTGAATGATTGACGATGCCCATTGTATTAGATACAATAATTCTAAATATAATTCTCTGTTTCACGAATAGGATGATATAGAATAGGATGATATAGATATAAACTGTGTGATGCTGAACGCTATTGTACACAGAATTGAAAAGGGGGGACAAAGATTGAAGCAATCTACTGACGAAAACAAAAAGATACAGGCGATTAAAGAAGCAACCAGCTTTTTGTTTCACAAGCACTATTGCGAAAATGATGTGGAAGCGATTATCAAACTCTTTGATAACAAACTGAGCTGGATTGGTGCGGGTGAAAATGAATATGATATGGGGACCGAAAAAATTTCCAGCATTTTTCGTCAGTTTGCAGGTAGGATTCCCAAATGCAATATCTGGAATGAAGAATACCACGTGATCGACGTTTCACCGGACATATATATTTGTACTGGAAGAGCATGGATTGCTACCGATCCTTCCACCAATGTTTATTTGCGCGTACATCAGCGTATTACGGCCGTCTTTCGTTGGGCAGATGGTGCACCACGCTGTTGCCATATTCATGTCTCCAATCCATATTCCGAAATGACACAAGAGGATGTGGGCTTCCCGACACAAATGGGTCGGCATACATATGAGTATTTGAATCAATGTATTGATGAATACAAGAGAAAGATAAAAGAACAAACGGAAATCCTGAAAAGATTGAGTTTTGAAGATTCGCTGACTGGACTGTTTAATCGCAATAAGTTTAATCAAACTATGCAAAGTTTTGAAATGGCATCATTTTCACAACTGGGCGTTGCGTGTATCGATTTAAACGGATTGAAGAAAGTCAATGACCAAATGGGACATAGCGCCGGAGATAGCCTGATTCGCTGCACAGCAGGCCATATTTCCCGTGAGTTTCCAGGAAAATCTTACCGTATAGGCGGCGATGAATTTCTGGTCATTGATACGGAATTGGAAGAAAGTGCTTTTCGAAAGACTATCTCGGATGTGCAAGCCAATATGGCACAAGATGGTATCAGTGTTTCTATTGGTATATCGTGGAGATGCAACCGTTGCAACATAAAAGAGCAGTTTGATGAAGCGGATCGGCTAATGTACCGGGCAAAAGCCGAGTTTTACAGTTCATATTATAATGATCGGTGACGAAGCGAACCAGAATGGGAGATGTTTGGGAGTGGAGGTGTATATGTTGCTCATCGCGATGGGCAGAAGACTCCTTTAGAAAGAACGATTGCCGTGTTATGTAATCTCTAAATTTCTCTATTTGAGATGCCGGGTCCACATCAATTGCTCATTGAATCTATAGAATACCAAAGAGATGTCCAAACAAAATGTAGCAAATCGATTCCATAAAAATCCGCTATCATATAAAAAGACACACCGTATGGCGTGTCTTTTTTGATATTGCAGTTTTGAAAATACATCTCAGGCCCGTGCCCAAAACAAAATCAAGGTTCAGCCCAGTGGAAAGAAGTTGCGACGGAATGGGCAAGGGGTGATTTTTGCAAAAAAAAGTCGCTGCGAACAATAATGTTCGCAGCGATGTGGTGAGCCACCGGAGATTCGAACTCCGGACACCCTGCTTAAAAGGCAGGTGCTCTGCCGACTGAGCTAGTGGCTCATCTCTTTGGCGCTTGATTATTATACCAAACCGATTTTTTGATGTCAAGCGTTTTTTGAATTATTTATAGAAGATTTTTCACTACTACCAGAATACTTTACAAAATGACGTGAATTCGGTATAGTATATAAGAGTTATTGTGTCCTTGCGCGCGAATCGACAGGATGCAAAATGTCTATATTTTATAATTTTAGGAGATGCGCCATGAAAAAAGTTTTGTCCCTTCTTTTGGCCCTGACCATGGCGGTGGGCCTGCTCGTATCTTGTGGCGGAAAACAGGAAGATTCTTCCACCAGTACGCCGGTAACGCCTGCTTCTTCCAGTGAGCCGGAAGAACCACCTTATAATCCAAATCCATTAACAGGACTTGAAAATGATGGTAGTTATACCCCAGGCGAGCGTTTGACTGCCATTATGATCAACAATATTGCTGGCAATGCAGCCAACAATGCGCGGCCTCAGTGGGGTATCTCTAACGCGGATATTTTGGTGGAGATCAAAGTAGAGGGCGGCATTACACGTTTCATGGGCCTGTTCTCTGATTATAAGAGCCTTCCTCAAGTAGGTCCTGTTCGTTCTGCGCGTGATCAGTTTTTCCAGTTGATTCTTCCCTGGGAAATGTTGTACGTACATATTGGCGAATCCACCGTTCAAACAGAGTACAAGACCGTTTGGGAATACGAAGATCGTGATTTGAACTTGGACAGCACCAATTTCCCGCGGGATCAGGAGCGTTTGGCTACTGGTGTGAACAGAGAGCATGCGGCTTATACCAATGGAGAGATTTTGAGCGAACTTGTGGAAGATCGCGGTTACGATATGAACCGTACTTATAACAGTTGCTTCTTTGACTTTGTGAATTACAATGAGCCCAATCGTGTATTGACTGGAGACGACGCGGTTAAAATCGACATTATTCATTCTCAAAATTATCGTACATATTTTGATTATGACGCGGCTACCAATCGTTACATGATGAGTCAGTACAGTGCCTACTGGGGGAAGATTCATCCCACAGTAGATGCAAACAACGATGAGCAGCTCGGCTTTGAAAATGTAATCGTTTTGTTTACGGATATTCATCGTCACCCCAATTATGTAAATGACAGCTACGACATTCAGCAGGTAGAATATGGCAATGGCGGTGTGGGCTACTATTTCAATGGCGGTAAAGCGGAGTACATTCGCTGGATGAAAGGTGCACCCAACCAGGTGTTGCGCATTTTGGATGGCGAGGGAAATGAGCAGTCTGTAAAGATCAATCCGGGCAAAACCTATTTGGCGATTGTCAGCACAGGTGAGGATACTGCTGGTCAATTTGGCTATTATCCTGCGGAGACTGCTGAATCTACGAGCGTTCCTGAAGCAGATTCTTCGGCAGCGAATTATGTGGATACCGATCAATAAAATGATCTGGACGGAATGCTGGTAAAGGAGATGAATTGATGAAGCGTTTTCTAGCCCTGTTTTTAGCAGCGGTGTTGACGTTTTCCTTGGCGGCGTGTAATGAGGGACAAGAGGATTCTTCGAGCGCAGTTGCCAATGGCGGCATTTCCCAACCGCAGACTGAAGCGCCAGATTATAATTTGCTCACTGGTCAGGATCTTCCGGAAGGGGTCCAGCCCGGTCAAAGACCTGTGGCAATCATGGTGAACAATGCCCAAGCGGCTATGCCCCAAAGGGGAATTGGTTCTGCGGATGCAATTTTTGAGATGGTCACAGAGGGCGGAATTACTCGTATGATGGCGATGTATTCGGACATCTCTGCGATTCCTCAAGTAGGTCCTGTTCGTTCTGCAAGGGATCAGCATTTGCAATTTGCACTTCCTTTAAATGCGATTTTCGTTCATATAGGAAGTAGCGTGTATGCGCAAAACTTGTTGAATGAGTATCAGTATCAGGACATTGACGGGTTGTATCTTGGCACAACTTCTTTCTGGTTCGACTCGGAACGTGCCAAAGGTTATTTGCAGGAACACTGCTGGTATACGGATGCTTCTTTGATTGCAGCGGGCATTGAGAAACAGCAGATCAATACTTCGGGTGCGGCTGTACCTCTTTTCTGTTTTGCGGAACAGCCAGTCCAGTTGACGGAGTTGGATGCTCCAGATATTGCGTTTAGCTTTTCTTCTACCAGCCAAGTTCGTTTGGTTTACGATTCCGCTACTGGAACGTATTTGAAACAGGCTTATGGCGCGCCCCAAGTGGACGAGCTGACAGGTGCACAATTGGCATTTAACAATGTAATTATTTTGTTTGCAGAAGTGAGCTTAAAACCGGACGGACAGTGTACGGACTTTAATTTGTCCAGCGGAACAGGATATTATTGTTACGGTGGAAAAGCAGAATCCCTCACTTGGACCAAGGGGAAAGCGGACAGCGTTTTGAAGTTATACCATGCGGATGGAACAGAATTTGATGTGAACAGCGGCAAAAGCTACATAGCGGTCGTTGGTTCTGACCAGGCTACTACATTGACGTTGAATGCTTCGGTTCCTCCTGCTGCCGCAAGCGTTTCTCAATAATAATTGTATAAAAAGGCGCTGGGCTTCCAGCGCCTTTTTGATTGGTATAAGTTCAATTTGTGAGAAAAAGAATTGGCCATTGAAAACTTTTAAATATTGCATTCGGGGTCTGTAAGGATGAAGACGAGAGAGGATTTTCAATATAACAAGAGTTTGACGATTCCTTCCGCATGGGTATGGCACAAAACAAATGTAAAACATCTTTTGTGTGATGGACGGACTTGCGTAATGCAAAGTCAGCGTTTATAATAACACCTGTATGCAGTTTGCGATAAATTGAGTGCATCCCCCATGCTCTAATGTGTATGGGGGATATGTCGTGCCCGGGCATATTGCCGGAGAGGTAAGAACAAATTAGAGGGACGGAGAAAGCGTATGAAAGTTTTATTTCAATTTCTGATCTGTTTGATTGCCACTACCATCGGCGGTATTAGTGGAGTAGGCGGTGGTGTGATTATCAAGCCGGTTATGGACGCTGTGTCTGGGCTTTCGGTAGCGACCATCAGCTTTTTGTCGGGTTGCACAGTTTTGGGAATGACCATTGCCACGATGATTCGTAGCCGAGGCGGTGAAGTGAAAGTAGAGCGTGGTCGCGGTACCATGTTGGCTTTGGGCGCTGCTGTGGGTGGCATTGTAGGCAAAGAAGTATTTGAGATGGTTTCACAGGCTGGTGGTATTGCCGTATCTGTCGCTCAGCAGGTGATGATGATTGCACTTACTTTGGGGGTATTGATTTATACTTTAAATCGTTCCCGAATTACTACTAAAAATGTGCAAAACAAAGTGATTTGCTTAGTGATCGGGTTGGTTTTGGGATTGTTGTCTGCCTTTTTAGGAATCGGCGGCGGCCCAATCAATTTAGCGGTTTTATACTACTTCTTTTCTATGGACTCCAAAACGGCGGCGCTTAACTCTCTGTATGTCATTCTTTTTTCTCAGGGAGCCAGCTTCTTGTACACCTTAATAGGCAACACTGTTCCCGATTTCGAATGGCCGGTATTGGTAGTTATGGTTATCGGAGGCGTTGTGGGCGGTACTTTGGGACGTTCCATCAGCCGCCGGTTGGATAATTCCGGTGTGGACAGACTTTTCTTTTGGCTGTTGTTGGTGATTACTGGTATCAGTATTTATAATCTGGTCAAGTTGTTTTAAATGAGCCGAGTTTTGCAGACGTTTGATATCGGCTTTGAATAAAAATGAGGGTGCATCCCGCAAGATGCACCCTCATTTTTATTTAGATTTCCCATAAAGAATACAGTTGCAACAAGCAAAGAGCACCGGTAATGGACCACAAAAAAATATGCTTTCGGTTTGTGGACCAGTTCAGATGCCTCGCCAGCACCAGTGCCGCAGCAGCACAACAGAAGCTAAAATAGATTCCGGTTCGTTGACCAGAAACGCCCACACTAGGAGTAAAACCCATGGCAGCCTGACTCATACCACCTGCCGCCAGCAAGGCCCAACACATCCATGTATCCCGGCTGATGCCCAAAGCACCAAAAATATTCAAAAGACACAAGGCGAATAGTCCGTATGCCGCTAAAAGTGGAATATAAGACCAAGGAGAGCCGCAGTTCGCCAAGGTAATGTATCCGTTGGCAGTATAACTATCTGTGAGAGCAGTCCAAGAGGGAATCAAACGAGCCACATCGTATTTGAACAGACTCATAGGAAGAAGGAGTATACAAGGAACCAACCCCAGAAGGCGGGCCAATAGGGGAGCACGTTTTTCCCACAATAACGCGGCCAACACTACACAGAACAGATAAAAGATATTGTCCCGATCGAAAATCTTGGAGGAGATGGCGCCGGAAATACCAATTTCTGCTTTTTGCAATATCGAAAGCATAGGGAAATTGGGATAAAAGGCGGTGATGTCCCCTTCGGTGCGCATAGCGTTGCCAGGACATGTAAAAATAAATAAAAGTGCACAGATACACAGGAAAAACTGTACCCAGAGAAATGGATGGATATGCAAATCACGCGAACGTAAAAGAACCATTCCACCGATCAGCAAGCAGGGCAACAAAAGGGCCGGTTGTTCCATATTGGTGCTGAGAATCAGAGCAAAGAAGCCAATGATCCATAAAACAGGGCCGACTTTTTCTTTTCGAAGAAGACGAAACAAAGGAAACAACGCCACCAGTCCGAAAAACAAAGGCCATAAATAAGCGATGCTTGTCACGATCCAACCGGCGGTGGCCAAAAGAGGCCATTGATACAAAAATACAAAAGCACACAAAAGCCAGGACAGACTGGCTTTTTCTTCAATACAAAGTCCGTAACCCATCAGCCAAGCGGTCAGTGCAATAAACAGAGGATTCAGCAACCGCCAAATTAAGGGGGGGAGCATAGAAAAAATACAGAACAAAGCTTCAATTAAAAGACGTCCGGACCAGATGCGATAGTGTTCGGCCAAGGTAGCGAAAAGAGAACCCCAATCACTCCAGTCCGACATAATGGAGCTATAAAGTACCTCATCACCAGGAATGTATACAAATTGCAGGTGACAAGCCAGCATCACAACCAGTAGAGTAAGGTACGGCATGCGCGGGCTAGTGGCTAACGTGCGAAGGCGAGTGGAAAGGCTCATGAGAACTCACCTCCCAGATACTGTCCAGTATGAATCAATGATTTATGGCCGTTCGCCCCATAGGCAAAGCAAAGCTCATACTGCTCGGGAGAATCTTCCAGCGCACGTAAGGGGATATAGGCGTAAAAACCGGCGCACTCATAATTGATTCCGTCTGAAAAAAGTTGATTGATCTCGCTGCGTCGAACCATTACAGTGGGCAAACGCAAATATTCATTTGTTGATTTGTGATATAACACAGCGAAATTATTGACGGATTCAAAACGCTCGCCCTTCACAAGTGCATAGCCTTCCAGAGTGCGATAATCCGAACCGACGGTCTCGGTACAATCCCAAACAAAATTGGCAGGCTCCTCCTGAGACCAAAGAGTGGTATCCAACGGACGCACACGGCGCACGTCGGCTCGCAAAAGCAAACAGAACCCCAATAATGCAATTGCCAAAACGATTCCGAACAAAATATATAGGCGTAGCGGAGCCGGTCGGCTCTCCGATAAACGGGCGCTCATTCGTCCAATTTGAGCACGGCGGTGAACGCTTCGCTGGGAACGGACACAGTGCCGAGCTGACGCATTTTCTTTTTGCCCTCTTTTTGCTTTTCTAAAAGCTTTTTCTTACGGGTGATATCGCCACCGTAACACTTGGCCAATACGTCCTTGCGCATAGCCTTAACGGTCTCTCGAGCAATGATTTTGCCACCAATAGCCGCTTGAATCGGAATTTCAAACATTTGCCGAGGAATGTTTTCCTTCAGCTTTTCCGCAAGACGACGTCCTTTGGCATAAGCGGTATCCGCATGAACAATCATGGAAAGAGCATCCACCATGTCACCGTTCAAAAGGATGTCCAGCTTCACCAGCTTTGATTCTTGGAATCCTTTCATTTCATAATCATAGCTGGCATAACCGCGGCTGCGGCTTTTAATGGCATCAAAAAAGTCGTAAACGATTTCGCCCAAAGGAAGTTCGTAGTGCAAATCCACTCGGGTGGCGTCCAGATACTTCATGTCACGCATCACGCCTCGGCGATTTTGGCATAGCTCCATCAGACTCCCGGTGTACTCAGTGGGAGTGTAAATGTGGGCATCTACAAAGGGTTCCTCCGCCTTGGCAATCTTAGCTGGATCCGGATAGTTTGTGGGGTTGTCAATCAACATCACAGTACCATCCGTCAGTGTGATACGATATTCAACACTGGGTGCAGTGGTGATCAAGTCTAAATCGAATTCCCGTTCCAGACGTTCTATGATAATTTCAAGATGCAAAAGTCCTAAAAAGCCACAGCGGAATCCAAAGCCGAGAGCCACTGAGGTCTCAGCATCAAACGACAGAGATGCATCGTTAAGTTGAAGCTTTTCCAGTGCATCCTTCAAATCCGGATATTTGGCTCCATCCGCCGGATAAATACCGCAAAATACCATGGGTGTGACTTTGCGATATCCAGGCAGAGGTTGTGGTGTCGGATTTTGCTTGGAGGTAACTGTATCGCCAACGCGTGTATCCGCCAGCGTTTTGATGGAGGCCGTAAAGTAACCTACATCGCCAGCTTTCAGCTCGCCGCAAGGAGCCAGTGCCGTGGCACCCATATGGCCCACTTCAACCAAAGAAAATTCCGCACCGGTCTGCATCAAACGTACGGTGTCGCCAACTTTCATTCTGCCGTCAAATACACGCAAATAAACAATAACACCTTTATAAGGGTCGTATACCGCGTCGAAAATCAGCGCCTTCAGAGGAGCGTTTTCGTCCCCTTTGGGGGCGGGAATATCGGTGATGACTCTTTCCAGAACATCGGTAATACCAATGCCCATTTTGGCAGAGACCCTGGGCGCATCCAGGCAAGGAAGACCAATTACATCCTCTACCTCCTGCGCGACTCGATCGGGTTCCGCACTGGGCAAATCAATCTTGTTCAAAATTGGAACTAACTCCAAATCATGTTCTAAGGCGAGATATGTGTTGGCCAAAGTCTGGGCTTCTACGCCTTGACTTGCGTCCACCACCAAAACGGCGCCCTCGCAGGCAGCAAGACTGCGGCTAACCTCGTAGTTGAAGTCCACATGTCCCGGAGTGTCAATCAAGTTGAATTCATATGCTTCTCCATTTTGTGCCGTGTACTGAAGGGTCACAGCACGCGCCTTGATTGTGATGCCGCGTTCACGTTCCAAATCCATATCATCCAAAATTTGCGCTTCCATCTGGCGCTCATCCACAGCGCGGGTGCTTTCCAAAATTCGGTCCGCAAGAGTGGATTTTCCGTGGTCAATATGGGCGATAATGCAAAAGTTGCGGATGTGCTTGCTGTCCAACTGGTCTTCCTCCATTGCTGAAAAACTCGATTTTATTAGTATACCATACTCGTTCCCTATTTTACAATGTGGTTTCAGTGGAACATGTGTTATAAAATATATAAATATTACTATAAGTATATAAAATATCGAATTTGATGTGGATTTCTTGACGGAAAAAGTGTTGTTTGATAAAATCACCTTTGTATGTAATGAAACCGAAACCTTAGAGGAGTGGTAGCAACGACAAAGCGAACGGAACACATACGTAGAGCGATGCGGCAGACGGGACCCCGGATGTTGGCACTCGCGCTGGTGCTTTGCGCTACTGGATTGGTCTGTGGAGTGCTGGCTTGCTGTGTGAAAACGGTTACGGTCACGGACGATGCGGGTGGTCAGTACATGTTGATGACTGCGCTTAAGGACCCGCGGGAGTTGGTGGAACTTGCGGATTTGTCGTTGGACGAGAACGACAGCGCTTTTTATACGCCCCATGAAACAGGGCAGGCACGGCTGGATGTACGCAGAGCATTTCCAGTGGAGATTTTGGCTGACGGAAACGAGTACATAGTAGAAGTAAGCACTGGAAGCGTGGAACAAGCGTTGGAAAAAGCCGGTGTGGAGATGGATGCGGCAGATTTTACAGAGCCCTCATTGGATACAAATGTGACCCGTGAAATGGAGCCGATCACAGTACACCGAGTGGAATACGAAGATGAGATAACGCAAGAGGCAATCCCTTTTGAAACAGAATTTGTGGAACAGGTAGACGATCCGGATGGAGCGTATGTTCATGAGATTCTGCAAAGCGAAGGTGTGGAAGGCGTGCAGCAGGTAACTCGCCGTTCAATTTATGTGGATGGTGTATACCAGGATACGCAGGTGATCGATACTCAGGTAATTGAAGAACCTGTCAATGAAGTATATGTGAAATTGACAACGAACGTGGTCAGTCCCCTGATGGCGCCGGAAGGGTATACGATTCAAGATGGCGTACCCGTAGATGCGGATGGAAATGCTTTGGAGCCTACTTATACGATGAAAGCTACAGGTTATTCTTCATCCGGCGGAAAAGGCGCCAGTGGCTTGGGATTGTTTTATGGTTCCATCGCGGTGGATCCGACCCTGATTCCCTATGGAACAAAAGTATACATTGTCTCTACGGACGGTTCGTTTGTATATGGTTGGGCGATTGCCACAGATACAGGAGCCTTTATCCACACCAACCGAATGCAGGTGGACTTGTTTTACGAAACTTATGAAGAGTCGGTTGAAAATGGCGTAAAAGAAGTTTACGTATATGTTCCACCTCAAGATGAATCCAATCCATAAGACAAGCGGCCTAAAAAGGCCGCTTGTCTTTTATCAAAAAGGCGGTATAATGAAGGCAAAGACCGACGAAAGGGGTTTTAGTATATGGCAAACATTATTGGCAGTCCTTCCCGTTATGTGCAGGGAAAGGGAGAATTGGGAAATTTGTGCACGCATGCCGAACGCTTGGGAAAAGAGTTCTTCGTTCTGGTAAGTGCTTCCGGAAAAAAGCGTGTAGAAGATAAGCTGGAGCACAGTGCACAACAGGCTGGTGCAAAGCTTGTTTATGAGATTTTCAACGGAGAGTGTTCTCAAACAGAGATCGATCGCGTGTTGGCTTCCTTAAAGGCTTCCGGCTGCAATGTGGTTGTGGGAATCGGCGGTGGAAAGATTCATGACACAGCCAAAGCTGTGGCACATTATGCGGATGTGCCGGTAGTCATTGTGCCCACCATTGCCTCTACCGATGCTCCTTGCAGTGCTTTGAGCGTAATTTATACAGACGATGGCGTCTTTGATCGGTATTTGTTCCTGCCGGCCAATCCCAATTTGGTATTGGTGGATACCGATGTAGTCAGCGCTGCACCCGCCAGACTTCTCGTATCAGGCATGGGTGATGCACTTGCAACTTATTTTGAGGCAAGAGCTTGCGAGGCTTCGGGAGCGACCAACTGTGTGGGCGGAAAAGTGACTTTGGCCGCTATGCAGCTTGCACGTTTGTGCTATGAGACGTTGTTGGCCGATGGATTGAAGGCCAAACTGGCTGTGCAGCGCAAGGCATGCACCAAAGCGGTTGAAAATATTATTGAGGCAAATACTTATTTGTCCGGTGTGGGCTTCGAGTCTGGCGGACTTGCGGGCGCTCATGCGATTCACAATGGCCTGACTGCAATTCCCGAGACCCACAATTTGTACCATGGCGAAAAAGTAGCATTTGGCACACTTGTACAGTTGGTTTTGGAAAATGCGGATTTGGACGAGCTGGAGCAGGTAATGGATTTCTGCTTGGAGGTCGGATTGCCCATTACTCTAGAGGATTTGGGAATCAAGAATGCCAGTGAAGAGCAACTTATGGAAGTGGCAAAGCTTGCTTGTGCGGAAGGCGATACGCTGCACAATATGCCGTTCCCCGTTACGCCTGAGACAGTGTACGCTGCCATTCTGGGCGCAGATCAATTGGGACGCTATTATCGCGAAGTATAAGAAAAACAGCCCTGTTGCCTTAGCAACAGGGCTGTTTTTATGCAAGGACATCCTCTAGACACAAATGATCTAAAATTGTTTCCACCTGTTCAAACGTACAGCCATTTGTATAAATGGAAATGGACTTATAGCCTCTGGCGGCATTCGCCCAGATTTGACCATCATACTCTTGGACTAATACGTTCACTTTGTCTTGGGTAACGAAAATTTCACTGCGGTCGTAGGCTGAGCTTAGAACATATTCCGGATTTTTTCCATAGTCAAAGTCGGGCGTATACTGATAACTAATGGAAAAACGTTTGCCTTCTTGCGGAGTATATCCCATATGCGCTTTGACCCAGAGAAGTTCATCGCTGGATGCGCTGCGCCCTATTGCAAGAATTTGGCCATTCGGATCCGGAGTCATTTGATTGGAAAGGAACGAGAGATCCCAATTCAAAAATCCGTCTATTTGCAATAAATTTGCGAGAGAGCCATAAGCGCAATATTCTGTGTTTACGGTCCCATAAATTTCATCCTTATACTGTGCGGTCATACGAGAACCATCTTCCGTGGATTCACGGCTCAAAATGTTTTCTTCTTCATGCAGTCCCCGTTCCATGACGCGTGTTACATACTCCACGGATGTTTCAATCTGTTCGCTTTCCTCTGCAGTGCCTGGCACGCCATAAGAAATTGCGTTTGTGGGATGCTCTGCCGATTGTTTGGCTGCCAGAGCATCCAAAGTGTCGAAGAAGAAGACTTCTCGGTCGTTCAGAAGGTAGTCAGCGGCACATACAGAAATGGTCATTGCGGCTGCTAGAGTAGCAGCGAGGAGAACAGCTCGGACAACCTTTCGAGAGGAGAAAACGAGATCCTTTTTTGTGTGTTGCAGTACTTTTTGCAGGGTGTCTTCACTGGCATGAAGAGGGGAAAATGCCTTTCGAATCTGTTTCATCATAAATCTACCTCCTCGGATAGGGCTTTTTTCAGTTGTTGGCGGGCTCGCTTTAACTGGGTTCCGACAGTTCCGCGAGGACGCTTCAAAATATGGGAGATCTCCTCGATTTGGTATCCTTCGTAGTAATAAAGAAAGATGACCACACGGTATTTTTGATTCAATGCCATGATGGCGTCGAATAAATCGTGATCAACGGCGTCCTCAAAAATTAGAGTGCCAGCGTAATCTGAAAAATCTTCCGTACGACTCCATGGCGAGCGCCAGTGTTTCTTGCATTCGTTAAGAGTGACTCGGATAAGCCAATGCTTTAAATGGTCTTCACTTTCAAATGCTTTTTTGCTCTCGTAAAGTCGGAGGAGAACGGTTTGCGTGACATCATCCGCATCCGCCTTGCTTTTGAGACAACTAAACGCAAGCCGAAATATTTCGTCCATATGAAGCTGTGCTCGTTGGATGAATTGTTCGTTACCGGTCATGGTTTTATCTCCTTATGAAAAGCTTTTCAACCAATATATCCGCAGGGGCTTTTGTTTTTTTCACACATAATAAAAAACGGCGCGTTTTTTATGCGCCGTTTTTTTATGAAATATACCATCAGGGTTGGCTGAGCAGATATACAAACCAGTAGTTCTTGCCCTCCACATCCAATCCACTTTGTGAAAGTGCATCCAAACTCGATGAATCCAAAGCCCGAACATGCAGCGTTACGGTATCCCCCTCTTGCGCAGGAGGATAATCTATGTCGTTATAAAAAGTATACAATGTATCCTCATCCGCATCGGAACACAGCAAAAGATAGGCCGCTGTCATCTTTCCGCCATCGGTTTTGCTTCGATCTGCTTCCTTTTGTATGATCTCGCTGCCTTCCATTAATGTGTGATTAAAAAGAGGGTCTGCAAAAGAATCCGCAACTTTTTTATCGCCAAGTGCGGGAAGAAAAACTGCAATCCACAAAATTGCCAGACTGCCAAAAATGATGCCAAGGTATATAAATCCGCGTTTTCGATCCATGCTAAAACTCCTTTTTTGCTCGTTTTTTACGTGCAAGAGAAATTGTGAGGGCGATTGCCGAAAGCCAGAATGCAGGCATTAAAAGAGAGGTGCCCAGAGATACAAGAAGATCGCCGATTGTGGCGCCGTAAAAAACTAGGAATATCAGTTCTGCAACAACGTGTATCCAGAACAATACCGTGGATATAACGCTGACCCGGAGGGCGGCTTTCCAGCGCAGCGGTCCACGAGCCAAAAGATAGCAAGCAATCAATGCGCATCCCAAAGACAGCGGAGCGTAAAGAATTGCTCCCAGCAGAGTGGGAAAAGTACTGGATACAAAAATGGCCGTGGGGCCGTCTGCGCCACCAATAACACCCATGTTTGTACTTCCACTTGGACCTGTAATCAAATTAGGGACAATTCCCTGCATAATGGATGCTCCCGCCAGAGTGCCCTGTTCATAACTGATTTTGCTGATGCATCCAACAATCAGTAGCACTAGTAGCGCTAAAAACAAAAAGCGCCACCGGCTGGGCTTTTCCGATACTCCCATAGCTGCATTGAATCGCTGTGCTACTTGACGGGGAGTTCCCATTTCTTTCATGATTTCTTCGTAGCTCTCGCCTGCTTCGTGTCGGGCAACGATGCTGGTGGTCACGTCGCTCATCACCCGAACTTTATCCTTCAAAGGAAGGCGCAGGTGCCACTCGATGGCGTTTACATACCGTTTGACGGGAGGCAAAAACTGCACCTCACGCTTGTCCGTTTGCTCCGTCATTTTCTCTTTCCTCCTCTGACGTAAATTGTTCTACACCTTCACAAAATCGTTTCCATAAATCGAGATACTCTTTTAGCGCCAAATGGCCCGCCTTGGTGGCCGCATACATCTTTTTGGGGGCAACTCTCCCGCTGTCTGACTGCTGCCAATGGGATTCAATCAACCCATCGTCCTCCAAACGGTAGAGGATGGGATATAAGGTACCCTCTTTGACTTTAAAAAAGCCGTGGCTGGTTTTGTCCATGTGTACCAGCAATTCATAACCGTAAGTTGGATGTTGGCATACAAGACGAAGTACCAACATTTCCAGTACCCCTTTTTTTAGCTGGCGCTCCAGTCGGCTTTCCATGGGACCACCTCCCAAAATCAAAATATTTAGTATTACTAAATACAAATTAACACAGTATCTAAAAAATGTCAACAGCAACGTGATAAAATGTGGTATACTGGAGCCAAATGGCATAAAAAAACAAGATGCCAGGGGGAGGAATAGAAAATGGACCTGATGGAACGGCTTAATTCCATGCCGATGTTTTTAATTGCGGGAGCGGTCATTGTCATGGTGATGGCATTGTGTATTATTTTTATGGTAAAGAGTTACCGCGCGGGCATAGCCATGGGAATGGAAAAAGAAAAGTTGAAAAATGCAATCACTTCCAGTGCCACATTTACGTTGCTTCCGAGCATATCTATTTTGCTGGGGGTAATTGCATTGGCCGGAAGTCTGGGAATACCTCTTCCGTGGATGCGCCTTTCAGTAGTGGGGGCGCTGCATTACGAGGGAAATGTAGCGGACATTGCAGCGCGTGCCACAGGAATGCCCGGTGGTCTGGGAACGGCAGAGTTAACGGCATCTGCCTTTGTAACGATTGGATTTGTTATGGCGGCCGGCATCATTTTGGGATGTGTGCTGTGTGTATTCTTTTTGAAACCCTATTTGAATCGTGTGCGTCGTCCGAAAGCAGGCAAGCAAGAAGCCAGTTCTACACAAAAGCAGGGATTGGGAGACGTACTGTTTACGGCTATGTTTGTGGGACTCGTCAGTACGTACATTGGTTCTTATGTAGGAACGCTTACTAGCACAGGAGATTGGATGCCATTGGCAGTAGCATTTGTTGCGGGATTGTCCATGGCGGTGTTCGAGTACTTTTCCAAACAGCGCAAAATTACATGGCTTGACAATTTCTCCATGGCGGGAAGTATGTTGATTGGTATGGCCGCGGCCATTTTATTGGGCTCACTGTAACAGGGAGGAAAGGAACATGAACGAGACAGAAAAAATTCGCTTTTATGAGACATATTCCAACTCCTGTCATTGGATTGGACGAATCGGACTTCTGCTGGGTATTGTCATGATGTTGGGCGCCCCGCTTGCTATGGGTTTGGTATTGGGAAGTGGTCCCGATTGGGGCAGTGCGATTCCAGCGCTTTTACAGGTAGCTGCCGTGTATTGGGTCAGCAGTATTGCGGAATTTTTGGTATATGCTCCGCTTTTGGGAACGGCCAGTTATGTAGCGTTTATCACCGGAAACTTGGTCAATCTTAAGCTTCCTTGTGCGGTAAATGCGCGTGAAATTTGTGGGACTCGTGTAGGAACACCGGAAAATGACATTGTGTCCACTTTGTCGGTGGCAACCAGCAGTCTTGTAACAGTGACCGTATTGGCAGTGGGGGTACTGTGCCTGGTACCGCTGACACCGGTGCTGCAAGCACCTGCACTGCAACCTGCTTTCAATAATGTGATTCCAGCTTTGTTTGGCGCTTTGGCCTTTAAGTATTTTTTCAAGAGCCTGCGCCTGACGGCAGTTCCTCTGGCAGTGATGTGTCTTTTGTTTATTTTTGTACCGGTGCTTTTAAGCCAGGTCTCTATTCTCATTCTTTTGGGCGGCGGCATTGCGCTGGGTGTTGGATATTTTTTGTATCGGAAGGACAAACTGTAAACAAAAGATTTCATGCCCGGATAAGGAGGATTTTTCCATGAAGAAGGACCGAAGAAAAGTAGTGCTCATTGGTTGTGGTATGGTCGGAATGAGTTATGCATATGCGCTGTTGAATCAGAGTGCCTGTGATGAGCTCGTATTGATCGATGTGGATAAGAAGCGAGCAGTGGGCGAGGCGATGGACCTGAATCATGGCCTGGCATTTTCCGGCAGTAACATGAAGATTTTTGCAGGAGACTATGAGGACTGCGGTGACGCGGATATTGTGGTTATTTGTGCTGGAGTGCCCCAAAAACCGGGCGAGACTCGACTGGATCTGTTGCGTCACAATACGCAGGTGTTTCAAAGTATCATCAATCCGGTCACGGAAAGTGGATTTAACGGGATCTTTTTAGTGGCCACAAATCCCGTAGATGTGATGACTCGCATTACCTGCGAGTTATCCGGATTTAATCCAAGACATGTTTTGGGAACAGGTACCGCTTTGGACACGGCCCGCTTGCGGTATTTGTTAGGAGAATATTTTAATGTGGATCCAAGAAACATGCATGCTTACGTTATGGGGGAACATGGTGATTCCGAGTTTGTACCATGGAGTCAAGCCATGTTGGCAACCAAACCGGTTCTGCAATTGTGCAGCGAATCAGATGGGCGGTACTGCGAACAATCCCTGGATCAAATTGCAGAAGAGGTACGTACTGCCGCTTATAAAATTATCGAAGCCAAACGTGCGACCTATTATGGCATTGGCATGGCGTTAACTCGCATTACCAGGGCAATTTTCGGGGATGAGCACAGTGTGCTTACCGTCTCCGCTATGCTCAGGGGAGAGTATGGCCAAAAAAATGTGTTTGCAGGTGTCCCTTGCGTAGTGGATCGGAACGGTATCCGGCGTGTTTTAGAATTGGATTTAACCGATAAAGAATTAAAGCAGTTTGAGGCATCCTGCAGTACGCTGCGGGAAAGCTTTGATGAGCTGGAATTGTAAAAAGGAGTGAAATGATGGGAAAAAATGCAATTGTTGGACAGAGCGGAGGTCCCACCGCTGTAATCAACGCCAGCCTGGCAGGCGTATTTCAGGCTTGTGACCGGCGCGGCGTACCGCATGTATACGGCATGCGGCATGGAGTGGCGGGACTGCTGAAGGAGCAATATGTGGACTTAAGTGAAACATTGCGATCTTCACTGGAAATTGAACTTTTGAAGCGCACACCTTCCTCTTATCTGGGAAGCTGTCGTTATAAACTTCCTCCTCTGGACAAGGATGAACAGGGAATTTATCCGCGTTTGTTCGCAATTTTGGACAAGCTGGACATCGGTTATTTTTTCTATATTGGCGGAAACGACAGTATGGACACCATTGCAAAGCTGTCGGATTATGGGCGTGCCATCGGAAGTGAGATACGGTTTATGGGCGTGCCCAAAACGATTGATAACGATTTGATGGCCACCGATCATACGCCCGGTTACGGATCAGCGGCTAAATATATTGCCTTGGTTATGAAAGAACTGGTGCGCGATGCCACTGTCTACGATGTGGATTCGGTAACGGTAGTAGAGATTATGGGACGCAATGCAGGATGGCTGACGGCTGCAGCGGCACTGGCCAAAGCCGAGGACTGCGAGGGCGTGGATATGATTTGTATGCCTGAGATCCCCTTCAATGTGGAACACTTTATTCAGAAGGTAGCTCGGATGCAGGCCCAAAAACGAGCTTTGTTGATTGCAGTTTCGGAAGGGGTAAAATTAGCCGATGGGCGTTATGTGTGTGAGTTAGCGGATGATGCACGATACGTAGATGCTTTCGGCCATAAAAACTTGACGGGAACGGCTCGTTATTTATCCAATCAATTGGCAGCGCAATTGGGTGTCAAAACTCGTTCTATTGAGCTATCTACTTTGCAGCGGTGCGCAGGCCACGTGACCAGCCGCACAGATATTACGGAGGCATTCCAAGTGGGCGGTGCAGCGGCTAAGGCGGCTTTTGAAGGACATACGGCCGAAATGATTGCGTTGGAGCGGCTTTCGGACGATCCGTATCAATGCACTACCCGTCCGTGGGATATTCACAAAATTGCAAATCTTGAAAAGAAAGTCCCATTGGAATGGATCAACGATGATCGCACGGCCATGAAAGAGGAGTTCCTTCATTATGCACGCCCGTTGATTCAGGCAGAACTGACGCCCATTTATATTGACGGACTTCCGCGGCATACTTATTTGTAAAATACAGAAAAACCCGCTTTTGGTGAAATAAGCGGGTTTTTTATTATTTATATTACATGCACAACGCATTCCCATCATAGTATTTATTTTTATCTCCCCATTATCCATATTAGAAGTGATGTGAATGCGTATTAAGGCACAAGTCTTCTTTTTATTTGGAAAGTCTTAAGTGCGGAAACTAGACGTCAGAGGATGAGAATTTCACGGATTATCTCATATCCAACCAAACAGGAAACCAATCGGCAAAGCAATCATTGCTGTACATACACAAACGGCTGCCAAGGTGACAAGAGGCATTCCAATAAAGACCATGCAAAATCCCAAAAACTGATGATGAAAAACAAACTTTTCAATTGAGTCATCCATATGGCTTTCAAAATGCGAGACACGCTTTATGAACGTAAACATATCTGTCTCCTCCTTATGGCATTATGATAGCTCACAGAAACTAAAACTGGGGAAAAGATTACACATATGGGATTAAGAACAGATAAAAGGTCACCGGTCCGCCTGAAATATATAGGAAGACCGGTGACCTTTTGCAGTACATGTTTAAAATATCACTTACTTGGACACATTTTCCACAAGCCCCATTGCATTGGCAATGTCCAAGTTTACACCGAGAACATTAACCGTTTTTTCGCCAAAAATACCGAACAACTTACCTTTTGTGTTATCCGCTACGATCTGCTCCAGTTTCTCCTCACTCAGACCGGAGGCAGATGCCAGAGCAGGAATTTGAATGCGGGCAGACTCAGGCGTAATGTGCGGATCCAGTCCGGAGCCGGAAGCGGTCATCAAATCGGCAGGAATATCCTCCCGCTTCACATCCGGGTTAGCCTTCAGGAATGCCTCCATGTCCGACTCAACTCGTTCAGTTAGTGCAGGATTGGAGGGCGCATAGTTGTTGGAGCCAGAACTGAGCCCTGCAAACTTAGTGCCATCGTTGTAGTATTGGTTACCCTGTTCATCTTCATAATAGGTGTTATAGTTATAAGCTGAAGGACGCCCCTTCATGAAATAGGGCTCAGTGAAATCCTGTCCTACATTTGCTGCCCCCACAGCCTGGCCGTCTGCATAGACCAGACTGCCATTGGATTGGCTGGGGAAAATCAACGCGGAAATGCCGGTAAGCAATACGGGAAATACAAAACCACAGAGCAGCAACAATATTAATGTTACCACTAAAGACTGACGCAGACCGTGAAAAAATGCGTTTTTGTTTGTTGTTTCATTCATAGTAAGTGACCTCCTCAGATGCCCATTGCTGTCAGTATGGGAGCAATCATCATGTCTATGATTTTGATTCCGATGAATGGTGTGACGACGCCGCCTAGACCGTAGATCATCATATTCCGGGCCAACATTTTCCCAGAAGACAGGGGGCGGTACTTGACGCCCTTCATCGCCAGAGGAATCAGGCAGGGAATGATGATTGCATTAAAGAGCAATGCAGACAAAATTGCGCTGTTCTGCGTGCTCAGGTGCATAATATTCAAAACACCCAGTTGAGGGATGGCTGCCATAAACATAGCAGGAATGATTGCAAAATATTTTGCAATATCGTTTGCAATAGAGAAGGTGGTCAGAGAGCCGCGGGTGA
>NZ_CAUWGY010000024.1:0-34196 GCF_963558415.1 uncultured Ruthenibacterium sp.
ACCCTCGGCACGCGGTTTTGGAGACCGCTGCTCTACCAGCTGAGCTATACCCCTAAATCAAGCGGCCTTACCAACAGGGCGCTTTAATATAATACATGGATAAGTAGGTTTTGTCAACCCTTTTTTTGCAGTTTTATTATTTTTTAAAGTGCCGGACAAGAATAGCCTCTTGTCCGGCAAAGTCCTTATTCAAAAATCTCACAAATGATACCGCCGCCAATAACTTTTTCATCCAAATATAATACGGCGGATTGACCAGGAGCAGGAGCGCGTAGAGGGGATGCAAAACGAAGAACCATGTCATCGTCGCCAACAGCTTCTACAACGCATGGCGATGGGGTAGCTCTGCTACGAATCTTTACCAGGTATTCTTCTCCAGGAGCAAATGTCTTTTCATCCGAACGAACCACCTGCCGAATACAAATTCCGGAATAAAATTCATCGCCCGCAAGTGCTAGCTGAATGTCCCCATTGTCCAAGATTCGACGCACAAAGATTGGTTGACCATAAGCAATATTTAATCCTTTGCGCTGTCCAATTGTATAATGAGAAACGCCCTTATGCGGTCCGAAATCCTCTCCGTGCGGTCCGATAAAGCGGCCGGCCTTATCCGAAAGGCCACGCTCAGAAATAAACGCAGCATAATTTCCATCGGGAATAAAGCAAATTTCCTGGCTATCCGGAGAATCTGCACTTACAAGACCCAGGGTGCGAGCCATCTCTCGAATGTCCGTTTTTTCAAATTCACCAACCGGCAAACAAAGCCGCTGCAGAATGTCTTGCGGAAGCCGATAAAGCATATAGCTTTGATCACGTTCGGTACTTGCTGCCCGAGCAATATAAAATACACCATTCTCTTCGCAAACCCGTGCATAATGTCCGGTTGCGATAAAGTGAATTCCCATGCGGTCAGCAGCAGCGGCAAGTACTTTGAATTTTACATTCGGATTACACAAAACACAGGGACTTGGGGTTTCACCATGACAATAAGCGTTGCAAAAAGGTTCGATTACTTCCGACTCAAAGAGATCCGAACAATCTTCAACCGAGAACGGCACACCAAATTGCTTTGCAACCGCTTTTGCCGCTTGCAAAGAAGCGTCATGAGCAGGAGAGAAGCGAATGAAAACCGCATAGACGTCAAATCCCTGCTCTTTTAAAATTTGAATGCAGACCGAGGAATCAACTCCGCCTGACAGACCGACTAAGATTTTATCTTGTTTTTCAAATGTACTAAAACTAGAACCAAGGCTTACTTCACCGGACATAAAATTCACTCCTCAAGGCCACATGCGTGACAGTCTTCTTCGAGCTTACCAACAATCGGTTCGGGATCTACTCCCTGACGACGATAATAATCCGCCAAGGCAGCCTTAACGGCCTGTTCTGCTAAGACACTACAATGAATTTTTACGGGGGGAAGTCCGTCCAGAGCTTCTACAACTGCTTTATTTGTCAACTTCAATGCATCGTCGATTGTTTTTCCTTTAATCATTTCTGTGGCGATGCTAGATGTAGCAATAGCAGCACCACATCCAAATGTTTTGAATTTGACATCTGAGATGACATTCCCGTCAATTTTTAAAAACATTTTCATAATGTCGCCGCATTTGGGATTTCCTACTTCGCCAATTCCGTCGGCATTTTCGATTTCACCAACATTGCGTGGATTCGCAAAATGGTCCATTACTTTTTCGCTATACATATTTGAAAATCCTCTCTTTTTACGTTCTACTCATTAGGGGTGCCAAAGGGGACTGCGCTCACGCACAGTTGCAACAATTTCTTTTAAAGCAGTGCACACAGCCTTGGCGTCTTCCATTGTATTTTGAATTCCAAAACTGATGCGAAGACTGCAGTGCGCTATTTCATGAGGAAGCCCAATGGCAAGAAGCACATGGCTTGGATCAAGGCTGCCAGAAGCACAGGCAGAGCCAGAAGAAGCGCAAATTCCTTTCATATCCAGCATCAACAAAAGGCTTTCTCCTTCAGCGGCTTCAAAGCTGGCGGTTATATTATTCGGCAACCGCTTGTTCAAATCCAAAGGACCGTTGATTTTAACTTTGGGCATTGCTTGAATTTCTTTCAAAACATAGTCGCGCATAGCACGCTCATCAGCTATTTTTTTGTCCAAATTTCTGACCGCAAGGTCCAGAGCAGTAGCCAATCCAACAATGCCTGCCAGATTTTCTGTACCAGCGCGGCGACCACGCTCTTGTGCTCCGCCATCCATAAAATTAAGCGGCATGATACCACGTCGACAAATCAATGCGCCAACGCCTTTGGGACCATTAAATTTGTGTGCAGAAAGGCTGAGCATATCCACTCCAAGCTTTTTAAAATCAATTGGAACAGATCCAACAGCTTGCACCGCGTCGGTATGAAACCAAACACCTTTTTCGTGGCAAACGCGAGCGATTTCTTCGATAGGCTCTAGTGTACCGATTTCATTATTAGCAAACATGATTGTTACCAAAGCGGTTTCGGGGCGAATAGCATTTTGCACATCACGAACAGAGACAAATCCGTCAGAATCCACAGGAAGATAAGTTACTTCAAATCCTTCTTTTTCAAGTGCTTTCATAGAATGCAAAACCGCGTGATGTTCAATGCAGCTAGTAATGAGATGCTTTTTTCCAAGCTTTGCAAATTTGAGAGCAGTACCTTTGATCGCCCAGTTATCCGCTTCTGTGCCACAGCTTGTAAAAAATACTTCCGCTGGTTCACAACCAAGACTGGCGGCAACTTTAGCTCGGGCATTGGCCAAAGCCTCGTGTGCTTTGGAACCAACAGAATAAAATATACTGGATGGATTTCCGTATTCTTCGCAATAGTAAGGAATCATTGCGTCCAATACTTCCTTAGAAACAGGAGTAGTAGCCGCATTATCTAAATAAATTGTATGGTTCAATGAATTTCACCTTGCCTTCCATCATAAATTAAAAGGGGAATCTTTAAATACTAATATATACTTATTTAGTATAATTTGCAACCCCTTTTTCATCTTTTGAACTTAGCTGCCTCGGATACAGCCATGCGGTCACATTTTTCATTTTCAGGATGTCCGGCATGTCCTTTGATCCATTGATAGTGAAAGACGTGTGGTTCGCACAAATCCAACAAACGAGCCCACAAATCACTATTTAAAGCAGGTTTTTTATCGCTTTTCACCCATCCACGGGCGCGCCAGCTTTTGGCCCATCCTTTTGAAAGGCCATCCATTACATATTTTGAGTCGCTGCAAAAGGTAATATCGCAAGGTTCTTTTAAACATTCCAGCGCACGAATAATTCCCGTCAATTCCATCCGATTGTTGGTTGTTTCGGGTTCTCCGCCGGATAATTCTTTACGTTGTCCTTTGTAATCAAGAATTGCGCCCCAGCCGCCAGGGCCGGGATTTCCACTGCAAGCGCCATCGGTATAAATTGTAATTTTTTTCAACAAAATACTCCTTTCACGCAGAACAAAAACGTGCGCTTTCTTTATTATATGGAAAAGAAAAGATGCTGTAAACCCATATAAAGCGATTTAGAAAATCGTTTTTATCCAATACTTACAACAACTGGCGCCATAACTTGACGAAAGTGCATAATAAATGTATTATAATAGAATCATACTTTTATGGACCGGTGGATCGATAAGGTCAAAATTTTAGGAATACACAGCGTTGGAGCGCTGTTAAGATTTTAAAAACTAAGAAAACACACAGACAATTGCAAACGACATCTGGCCGTGCGCAGCGGCAGAGCGGTTGAAGTTTTAAGCACAAATAACAGATGCGTTCTGCATCCGGAAGGGATGGCAGAAGCTTTGTTAAACGTTGATTTATGTGCTTTTATAGAATCTGTGTGGGAATTGGAGGATGCATGAATCATACAACTGAAAACAATGGAAAAAAACAGCCGTCAACGCAAGGAAAGACTCGTGGAGTGCGTACCAAAAAAGAGGCTCCTGTAAAAAAGACGGTTGGAAAGCAAGAAGCCGCTGTCTCCCAAAAGAGAGTGGGAGGAACGACACGCCGTCCTCGCCGTCGGCAGACAGAACAAACAGCGAGTGTACCAGCGGTTCCAGTAAAGCTTTATCCTTTGGGCGGTTTAGGAGAAGTGGGGAAGAATATCACCCTCTATGAATGCCAAGGGGATATGATCTTGGTAGACTGCGGTTTGGTCTTTCCGGATAGTGATATGTATGGAATTGATTTGGTAATTCCGGATTTCACTTTCGTTTTGCAAAATAAGGATCGCATTAAAGGTGTTATCATCACGCATGGTCACGAAGATCATATCGGAAGTTTGCCGTATTTGTTGCGAGAGTTCAACCTTCCTGTCTATGCTACTCGTTTGACTTTGGGGCTGATTAAAAACAAATTGGAGGAACATGGATTGGCTTCTAGTGCCAATCTTCATGAAATTGTTCCCAAAAGAAAATTTAAGCTGGGTTGTTTTACAATCGAACCTATTCATGTAAATCATTCTATTCCGGATGCGGTTGGATTTGCCATTGAGTGCCCTGCTGGTGTTGTGATTCATACGGGAGACTTTAAAGTTGATTATACACCAATCTCAGGAGGTCCTACGGATTTAACAACCATCGCAGAATATGGAAAAAAAGGCGTATTGGCACTGTTATCAGACTCTACTAATGCAGAACGGCCGGGCTTTACGGTTACTGAGCACAAAGTAGGAGAAAGCTTTGCTACGCTATTTCGCCGTGCAGAGAAAAAACGTATCATTATTGCCACTTTTGCGTCGAATTTATATCGTATTCAGCAAATTATCGATTTGGCAGTTCGCTCAGGAAGAAAAGTGGCGGTTTCCGGACGCAGCATGGTGAACAATACGGAAATGGCATTGGAATTGGGATACCTCCATGCACCGGAAAACGTTTTGATTGATATTGAGTCTATTAATAAATATCCACCCGAACAAATTGTTTTGATTACAACGGGCAGCCAGGGAGAGCCTTTAAGCGCTCTGTCTCGTATGGCGGCTGCCAGTCATCGAAATGTCCGTGTAGGGCCAGGAGATTTTATAATCATCTCCGCCAATCCGATTCCCGGAAACGAGAAAATGGTTACCAAGGTCATCAATGGATTGTTGCGTCTTGGCGCAGAAGTGATTTACGAATCCATGTACGATGTACATGTATCTGGTCATGCTTGTCAAGAAGAACAGAAATTGTTGTTGACATTATCCAATCCCCAATATTTCTTGCCGGTGCACGGAGAATTTAAACATTTAAAGAAACATGCGATGACAGCCGCTTCTTTGGGAATGCCGGAGAAAAACATCTACATTGGTGAAAATGGCGATTGCATCGTTTTGTCCAGAGATGGATTGTCATTGGGAGAACCGGTTACAGCGGGCGCAGTTATGGTCGATGGACTGGGTGTTGGGGATGTAGGAAATATCGTAATGAGAGATCGCCGACATTTGTCTGAAGATGGACTCGTAATTGTTGTGGCCACGGTGGACGAGGCCAGTGGGCAAGTGCTTGCGGGACCGGATATTGTTACAAGAGGATTTGTATACGTGCGCGAAAGCGAAGAGCTGATTGACGGTGCACGGGAGCAAGTATGTCATACACTGGCAGGAATGAGTGCACAGGACATGAGGGATTTTGGAAATGTAAAGACCCGAATTCGTGAAACAGTATCTTCTTATTTGTACAGAAGAACAAAGCGGAGTCCTATGATTTTACCCATTCTGATGGAAGTGTGATTGTATGGACGCCTGTCCGGTGTTTGCCGGACAGGCGCTGAAGGGAGCGCTTTTCCATGAAAAAACGGATTGTTGCGATGGATGTTGTGCTGGTGATACTGCTGGCTTGCTGTGCAGCTTTAGGTGTTGCATTGGCTGTGGTAAAACCGGTGTTTTTGATCCCGGTCGCTGCATTGGTATTGGCGATTTTTGTCATCATTTATTTCAATATTCGTTTTTTTCGGCGCAAGTTAACCCGGCTTTTGCATGGAGCCCCGACAACGGAAACACAGGCCGGATATGCAGCTTTGAAAATTCCAGTTTTGGTGATTTCTGCTGGACGTATCGCTTGGTATAATGATGCATTTCGCGAGGACTTGTTGGGCGGAGAAGATACGCTTTTGGTACCGGTTGGAAAAGTGCTTCCGGGTTTTATGTGTGATTTGGCCAAGGAAAAAAATGGCCAGAATTTCGAACATGGTGGCCGCCGGTATACAGTATACGGATGTGGTGTGGAAGTCGGCGACGGACTATTCGTAGCTTATTTCGTGGACAACACACAATTGAAACGTCAAGCAGGTGAGTATCTTGCAACCAGACCTTCTGTTTTGATGATTGCATTGGATACATACGATGAAATTTTGAAGGAACTGAAGGAAAGTGAGCGTACTCGTATCATTGGCGAAGTAGAAAATGCGTTGGACCAGTTTATCGGAGCAACAACAGGTTTTTTACGACGTGTCAGTTCCGCAAGGTATCTTGCGGTGGTTGAAGAGCGCCATATGCATGAAATCGTGCAAAATCGATTTTCTATATTGGATACAGTTCGGGAAATCGGAGATGAAAATGCGGCTGTAACATTGTCCATTGGCGTAGGCCGTCTTGCGCCTACTTTGCAAGAGGGATACGAGATGGCGGTACAAGCCTTGGATATGGCTCTTGGGCGAGGCGGCGATCAGGCAGCGGTAAAGAGCAAAGAGGGCTTTGACTTTTATGGCGGTGTGTCGAGAAGCGTCGAAAAGCGAAGTAAAGTCAAAAGTCGCATTATTGCGGCTGCCCTTAAGGATTTGATTGCTCAAAGTAGCGATGTCATGATTATGGGACACAAAATGTCTGATTTGGATGCGGTGGGAGCATCGATTGGAATGTTGCGCTTTTGCAGAATATGCCGAAAACCTGCATGCATCGTGGTAAACGAAGAGCGAAGTTTGGCTTCCAATTTAATTGAAGATTTTCGCAAGGCAGGGCGTGGTTCTGATTTTATTTCACCGGATGATGCGGTAGATGCAATGGACGATAATACGCTCGTAATTATTGTGGATACGCATCTTAAATATTTGTTGGAATGCGCGCCTCTGTATGAACGTGCAAAAAATGTCGTTGTGATTGACCATCATCGGAAGTGCGTGGGCCATATTGATAATAGCGTGATTTTTTACCATGAACCCTATGCGTCCAGCGCCTCTGAATTGGTCAGTGAATTGCTTCAGTATTCGGACGCAGATAAGGAAACCAAGTTGCAGCCAATAGAAGCGCAGGCCCTTTTGGCTGGTATTATGTTGGATACTCGAAATTTTGCTTTGCATACGGGAGTGCGTACCTTTGAAGCTGCTGCATATTTGCGGCGCATGGGGGCGCAGACGCAAGAAGTAAAGAAACTGTTTAATTCTTCGTTTGAGGACTATGCTTATAAAGCGCAACTCGTTACTGATGCGGAAATCTATATGGGCTGTGCAGTTGTATTTGCGGATAATTTGCCAGAAGAAATGAGTGTTGTGATTCCGCAGGCGGCCAATGATTTATTGACGATTAATGGAGTACAGGCAAGCTTTGTAGCCGTGGATACTGGTTCTCAAATTACCATTTCGGCCCGGAGTATGGGAGAAGTGAATGTACAGATTATTATGGAAACCCTCGGTGGGGGTGGACATTTAACAATGGCTGGTGCACAACTAAAAAATTGCACGCTGGAAGAGGCAAAACACCGGCTGCTTGACGCTATTGCGGATTACCGCGAGAATAGAAGGAAAGCTGAGTCGACAAAAAATAACGCAAAATAAAGAAGGGAAAGAATCGACAATGAAAATTGTATTAAAACAGGATGTTAAATCGATTGGAAAGAAAGACGGAGTGTATGAGGTTTCGGATGGATACGCACGTAATTTTTTGTTCCCGCGTAATTTGGCGGTTGCCGCAGATGCAACTGCCATCAATGAGGTGAAAACAAAAGCGGCGGCGCAGCAGCACCATGCGGAAGAAGAGTTGGCGGCCGCCAAAGCCTTGGCTGCAAAGTTGACTGACCGCACAGTGGTATTAAAGGCTCGTGCGGGTCAGGGTGGAAGACTTTTTGGCTCTATTACAAGTAAGGATATTGCAGAAGCTTTAAGCAAAGATGTGGGAGAGCCGGTAGATAAAAGAAAAATTGTTCTGGAATCCGAAATTAAAAATTTCGGTTCTTATCCGGTAGAAGTAAAAGTCTATCCTAAAGTAATAGCAAAGCTGACTGTGCGTGTGGAGGAGTAATCCCACGGCAGAGGAGGTATTCTTGTGGCGGGAAATCAATATACAGGCGGCCTAGATCTCTCTCTGGAATCTTTGGGTGTAAATCTGCCGTATAATATGGAAGCGGAACAAGCAGTTCTTGGCGCTGCAATCTTAGAGGCGGAGATTATTCCGCAGATGGTAGAAAATTTGCGCCCGGAAATGTTTTATGCACGGCAAAACGGCGAAATCTTTTCGGAGATTGTACGCCTGTTTACCAGTTCGGCCCCGGTCGACTTTGTTACACTTTTGGCAGCGGTTCAGGATGCTGGGATTTTTTCAACAGAAGAAGAAGCAAAGGTATACTTGACGCAAATTGCTGAAACGGTCCCGTCTTTGTCTCATGTCAATACTTACATTAAGATTATTGGCGAAAAATATCGTATTCGGCAATTGATGCAAGCCGCTAAAACGATTTTGGAGCAGTCGGCAGAAGAACCGGATGCGGACATGCTCCTGGAGAGTGCAGAGCAGAAAATTTATGAGATTCGTTCTGGACGAGATTCCAATGCGCTCACACCAATCAGTAGCGTTATTATCGATACGTATGCACATTTGCAGGAAATCAGTGGCCCGAACAAAGAAAAGTATCTTGGAATTCCGACTGGATTTACCTATTTGGACAAGATGCTTACAGGTGGTCTGGGACGGTCAGATTTGATGATTTTAGCGGCGCGGCCCGGTATGGGAAAGACTTCTTTTGCATTAAATATTGCTACGAATGTAGCAAAAAAACGGAAAATTCCTGTGGCGGTATTTAGCCTTGAAATGACTAAAGACCAATTGGTCAGCCGTATTTTGTCCAGTGAAGCGGGTATTAGCAGTCAGGCATTCCGTACGGGCGAGCTGTCTACGAATGACTGGGAGTTTTTAGCGCGTGCTTCTGAGGTCTTGGCGCGTTCTCATATGTATTTGGATGACACATCTAATATCACCATCCCGGAGATGAAGGCCAAAATTCGTCGTGTAAATCAGGATCCCTCTAAGCCGGATATTGGCGTGATTATCATTGACTATTTACAACTGATGAGTACGGGAAAACGTACAGAATCGCGCGTGCAAGAAATCAGTGAAATTACACGTAATCTCAAAATTATGGCGAAAGAGTTAAATGTTCCGATTATTGCATTGAGCCAGTTGTCCCGAAGTGCAGAAAAAAACAGAACGGATCATCGCCCTATGCTCAGCGACTTAAGGGATTCCGGTTCTATCGAACAGGATGCGGATGAGGTGCTCTTTTTGTACCGCGAGGCATATTATGATAAAGAAGAAGGAGACAGTGCCATGGCGGAATGCATCGTAGCCAAAAATCGTCATGGAGAAGTTGGTACGGTGAATCTGGCATGGGACGGCGCACATACGCGCTTTACAGACGTCGATTATGCACATGACGCTTGAACAACGAGCACCTGAAACAATCAGGCGATATCAAATGATAAAAAATGGGGATACTGTCATTGTGGCCCTTTCTGGCGGAGGGGATTCAATGGCATTATTCCATTTTTTGTTTTTGCGATGTAAAGAATGGGGAATTACACTTCGTGCTGTTCATGTGAATCATGGAATCCGAGGCGTGGAATCTGACGAGGATGCTTTATTTGTGCGACAGTTGTGCGCTGATTGGGGAGTAGCGTTGGATGAAACACGTCTGATTCCACCACAGGGCCATGTCAGCGAGATGTGGGCTAGAGAAAAAAGATATTCTTTTTTTGAGGAGTGCGCTAGAAAGCATCGTGCAAAAATTGCACTTGCGCATACCCGTTCGGATCAGGCAGAAACAGTTTTGCTGAATTTAGCACGCGGATGTGCAGTGCGTGGAGCGGCAGGGATTCCGCCAGTGCGAGGCCCTTTTATCAGGCCGCTTCTGGATGTTTCTCATGAAGAGATACTGACATATTTAAAAAAATATGGGTTACCTTATCGCGTGGATAGCACTAACCAAGATCGTTCCTATACAAGAAATGCAATACGCTTGGAGGTCCTTCCTGCTTTAGAACGAACAAGACCGGGAGCAGAAAAAGCACTGGCTCGTTTTGCAGAAAATATGATGCAGGTTTCCTCTTTCTTGGATCAGCAAGCAGAAACATTATTAAACGATGCACAAATACAGAGATGTGAATACGATGCATCCATTTTAAAAAATGCTCATCCGGTTGTGTGCAAAGCGGCTCTTTCTATTCTTATTGCTCGACTTGTGAGTAAGGAAAAAACGGCATTGGTCCCTTTCGTATACGATAGTTTATTTAGTGGTGGAGCAGTGCAGTTGGGCAGGGAGTGGGTCTTGAGAGTCTCTCAGGGCAGACTCCGGGCAGAGTCCACACATATTCGAGAAGAAACATGGAATTTGCCGTATCAAGAAGGGATTTTTCCTTTGCCAGGCGGCATTGAACTTGAAGTCCAGTTTTTTTCTGTGCCAATTGTGGATGTTTTTAGAAAAGATGAAGAAAAAGCATTCAATTTTTATGCGGACTGTGATAAAATACTAAGGACAGCGCAGTTCCGAACGCGCCGGCCAGGAGATGTCTTTTCACCACCGGGCCAGACGCATTCGAAGCCGCTGAAAAAGTTGTATTCCCAGGCCAAGATTTCACCTTCTGCGCGTGCGGTTTGGCCGGTTTTGGTGCAGGGGAGCCGTGTGCTGTGGGCGGCTGGTTTTGGCTTTGCAAGAGGTCTTGAAATTACCGCAGATACAAAAAAAGCCGTAAAAATTACCATACGGCAGATGGAGGAAACAAAAAATGAAAGATAATATGCGGGAAGATGTTTTGCGCGTTTTGATTAGCGAGGAGGAAATCCGAGCAAAAGTAAAAGAGATGGGCAAAAAAATTACGGAAGATTATAAGAATTCTAATTTGATGCTCGTCACAGTTCTGAAGGGGGCAGTTGTGTTTCTTGCAGATGTGATGCGTGAGATTGATGTTCCGGCAGAAATTGATTTTATGGTGGTTTCCAGCTACGGGGCAGGGGTAAAATCTTCTGGTGTTGTAAAAATTGTAAAGGATTTGGATGTACCTTTGGAAGGAAAGGATATTTTAATTGTAGAAGATATTCTTGACTCCGGATTGACTTTGAGCTATATCAAAGAGCTGTTGGCGAGCCGTGGCCCGAAATCTATTCGTATTGCCACATTGCTTGACAAGCCTAGTCGTCGAAAAGTCGATTTGCAAGCGGATTATGTAGGTTTTTCCGTTCCTGATGAGTTTGTCATTGGGTATGGTTTAGACTATGACGAAAAATATCGCAATTTGCCGTATATCGGTATTCTCAAACCGGAAGTATATTCGGTTTGATCCGTCCGATGGGCGAAGCGATTTGGGAGTGAAACAAATTTGAATAAACGCAGAAGTACGAATGGCCTTTTTATTATTGCCATCCTTGGCCTGTTGTTGATGTTTTTCATTTTCACAGGGCCGGACAGCACTACGCAGACAATGAAATATTCCCAGGTTGTGGACTATTTCGAAAGCGGAGAAGTGGACGATTTTACGCTGGATATGAACAGCGGAACGTTGGAAATCACGTTGTCCGAAAGCGCAACACAGGAGTTAAAAGAAAAAGGTCAGTCTTCGCAGTCTACAAGCGAAGCTTCCGGTTGGCAAGGGATTTTTTCTGGTTCGGGAAGCAATCAAACCCAGAATACCGATCAACGTGCGGTGATTGATTATAAATTAGCTGGTGCTTCTTTGATTGTGGATAAATTGGATGAGTATCGTGAAATCCACGATGAGAAGTATCCAGATAATCCAATGACATATGATATTGTTCCTGCATCAGAAACGCCATTCTGGCTTACAATGTTGCCATTTATCGTTCTGTTGATTCTTACAATGGGCGCATTTTACTATTTCATGTATATGCAATCCGGCGGCGGAAAAGCGATGAACGTGGGACGTGCCAAGGTGAAGGATCAGGCAGATCAGGGAAGAAAAGCAACATTTAAAGACGTAGCTGGAGCGGATGAGGAAAAAGAAGAGCTCCAAGAGATTGTTGAATTTTTAAAAAATCAGCAAAAATTCAATTCTCTAGGAGCGCGTATTCCTCATGGCGTTTTGCTGGTAGGTCCTCCGGGTACCGGAAAAACTTTGCTTGCACGTGCTTGTGCAGGTGAAGCGGGTGTGCCTTTTTATTCTATTTCGGGCTCAGATTTTGTTGAGATGTATGTTGGCGTTGGCGCATCTCGTGTACGTGATTTGTTTGATAAAGCGAAAAAGACGGCTCCCTGCATTGTGTTTATCGATGAAATTGATGCTGTAGGACGTCAACGTGGAACTGGTTTAGGCGGTGGCCATGATGAACGTGAGCAAACGTTGAACCAGTTATTGGTCGAGATGGATGGATTTGGGGCAAATGAAGGTGTAATTGTTGTAGCTGCAACCAACCGTGTCGATATTTTGGATAAGGCACTTTTGCGTCCGGGACGTTTTGATCGTCAGGTTTATGTCGGACTTCCTGACGTAAAGGGACGTGAGGATATTCTGCGTGTTCACACCCGTAATAAACCGCTTGCTCCGGATGTGGTGCTAAAGACAATTGCAAAGTCTACGGCTGGATTTACGGGGGCAGATTTGGAAAATCTGGTCAATGAGGCTGCTCTGCTTGCGGCAAAGAGAGGCCGTAAGGCGATTACTGAAAAGGATATTGAAGAGGCGAGCATTAAAGTAATCGCTGGTCCTGAAAAGAAAAGCCGCGTTGTAACGGAAAAGGAAAAAAGATTAACGGCTTATCATGAGGCTGGGCACGCCATTACACATTATTATAGTGAAACGGCAGACCCTGTTCATGAGATTTCGATTGTTCCCCGCGGGATGGCGGGCGGTTATACCATGAGCCTTCCGGAGGAAGACAAGAACTACGTGACTAAGAAACAAATGGAAGATGAGATTGTAACTTTGTTGGGAGGTCGTGTAGCAGAGAAATTGGTGTTGGACGATATCTCTACGGGAGCTTCCAATGACTTGGAAAGAGCAACTGCTATTGCACGGAATATGGTAATGCGGTATGGTTTTTCAGAGCGTCTTGGTCCGGTAGTTTATGGCGGAAATCCAAGCGAAACCTTCCTAGGACGTGATTTGGGAACAGGAAGAAATTATTCCGAAGAAGTGGCATCTGAAATCGATGCTGAGATTCGAGAAATGTTGGATGAAGCCTTTGAGACAGCGCGGGTGCAATTGTCTCAACATATGCAACAGCTTCATGTAGTGGCAAAAGCACTGATAGAAAGAGAAAAACTTTCAGGGGATGAATTCCGTGCTTTAATGCAGGGAAAGACTCTGGATGATACTCAGAACGATGATCCACAAAACACAGAAAAAGAAAAGGCAGAGGAGAATGCAACTTTTCAACAAACTCGAGAAGAAAAAGAATCTCCGGTGATTGTCGTGGAGCCTGACACAGAGTCAAAATAATATGAATCAGAAAAGGGACAGCCGTATAACGGCTGTCCCTTTTTAATATAAAAGAACAGTGCTTCATAAGAGAAGCACTGTTCTTGTTGATTAAGCGTTTTTGCCACCTTTTACTGCCTTCATGCGCAGTTCATGGTTCAGAATGCGCTTACGAATGCGGATGCTGTTGGGTGTGACTTCCAAAAGTTCATCAGGCTTTAAAAATTCCAAACTCTCTTCCAAACTAAATTTAGAAACAGGAACCAACCGTAAGGCATCATCGGATCCAGAAGCACGCGTGTTGGTTAAATGTTTGGTTTTACATACATTCACACTCATATCATCCCCGGCCGGGCTATATCCAATAACCATACCTTCGTAAACTTTTTCACCGGGTTCAACGATCAGAGTGCCACGCTGCTGCGCATTGAACAAACCATATGTCACAGCAACACCTGTCTCAAAACTGACAAGACTTCCGGTTGAACGAGTGGGCAAATCGCCTTTCCATTCGTCATATCCGTCGAAAATGGTGTTTAAAATACCCTCACCATGCGTATCAGTCAGGAATTCGCTACGGTAACCAAACAAGCCACGGGACGGAATGCGGAATTCAACACGCATACGATTGGTGCCCAAAGGAGCCATTTGAACCAATTCGCCCTTCCGAGCTCCTAACTTTTGCATAACGCTTCCCTGATATTCTGTAGGAACATCGATAACAACATGTTCCATAGGTTCCATAACTTTTCCATTTTCTTCGTGCGTCAATACTTTAGGCGGCGAAACCTGGAGTTCGTATCCTTCACGACGCATTGTTTCGATCAAAATGGACAGGTGCATTTCGCCGCGTCCCATAACGCGGAAACTTTCAGTAGTCGTTGAATCTTCGACACGCAGAGCAACGTCTTTTAACAGCTCTTTGTGAAGGCGATCACGAATTTGTCGACTGGTGACAAATTTACCTTCTCGTCCGGCAAAAGGACTGTCGTTGACCGCAAATGTCATTTCAACAGTAGGATCATTGATCTTTACGAAGGGAAGAGGCTCTACCAAAGTAGGTGTGCACAAAGTGTTGCCAATATTGATGTCTGTCAAACCGCTGAAAGCGACAATGTCGCCGGCAGAAGCTTCTTGAATGGGAGTTCTGCCATTTGCTTCAAAACTGTAAAGCGCGGTAATGCGGCCGCGTTTAGCCAATTCTTTGTCGTGCCAATCGCAGACAGCAACTTCTTGGCCCACTTTGATGGTGCCGTTCTCAATTCGTCCAATGCCAATGCGTCCGACGAATTCATTATAGTCAATCGAAGAACAGAGCATGCTTAACGGGGCGGTAGGATCGCCAACAGGGGGCTTTACATACTCTAAAATAGTTTTGAAGAGCGGTTCCAGATCGGTACCAGGAACATCCGGGCTATAGCTAGCAGTTCCATCGCGTCCAGAGCAAAAGACCATGGGGCTGTCCAACTGCTCATCGGTTGCACCCAAGTCCATCAAAAGCAAAAGAATCTCATCAATAACTTCTTTAATTCTTGCATCCGGACGATCGATTTTATTCACAGCAATGACCAATGAAAGGTTTTGCTGAAGAGCTTTTTGCAGAACGAAACGGGTTTGCGGCATACAACCTTCAGCAGCGTCAACCAAAAGCAAAACACCGTTTACCATTTTTAGTACACGTTCAACCTCTCCGCCAAAATCTGCGTGGCCCGGAGTATCGACAATATTGATTTTTACACCATTGTAGTAAGTGGCAGCGTTTTTAGCGAGAATGGTGATTCCGCGCTCTCTCTCAATATCTCCAGAATCCATCACTCGGTCCGCGACTTGCTGATTATCCCGGAAAGCTCCCGATTGCTTGAGCATTTGATCAACCAATGTTGTTTTTCCATGGTCAACATGCGCGATGATTGCTATATTACGCAAATTGTTTTGTTCCATAAAATCGAGTCCTCTTTTTTGTTGAAATATTACAAGTTTCCAGACAATCTATTCTATAATAAAAGCAAGTATTTTGTCAAGAAATCTGCACATTCAAAAGGGGAATCTCTATTATAGAGATTCCCCTTAATCGATTAAGAATATTTTTGTACGATGCTTTTCATAGCATCCCAATTGGCTTCCATGTCACGGACAAGTTTAAACTGAGTGCGGCAACGGTCTAAATTGTGGCCCTCGCGGTGCACTTTAAAGTAATGATCGCCTTCCAAATAGTCTGTAAGGAAACGAATTCCACACTCCAAAGTCATCAATTTGGCTCCCCAAACCAACGTTTCTTTTTCCAAAGTGGTCAGTGATTGGCCAGCGGCCTCCAAAAAGCCTTTGGTATACGTTTCAAAGAGAGAAAGACTGAAGTTTACCTTTGATAAATCCTTTTCATCCTCGGCACAGTCATTCGCGCCAAATCGGATAGAATCTCCGTAGTCATTGGCCGCAAGGCCAGGCATAACGGTATCCAGATCAATTACACAAATGCCTTTTCCGGATATCTTGTCCATAAGGATGTTGTTCAGTTTCGTGTCGTTGTGAGTGACGCGGAGGGGAAGCTTGCCTTGTTTTAAAAGATCGACCATGACAGAACAGTCTTGTTTGTGCGCCTTTACAAAGTCGATTTCGTCAGAAACGTCTTTTGCCCGGCCACAAACATCTGCTGACAAGGCTTTTTCAAAATTCTCATAACGCCATACGGTGTTGTGGAAATTGGAAATAGTTTCGTGAAGAGTGTCGGCGGGGTAAGCAGATAATAGACGTTGAAAATTTCCAAAAGCGTAGGCACTCTCATAGAATTGTTCAGGAGTTTCTACTTTTTGCAGACAAATGGTGCCTTCCACAAATGTGTAAACACGCCATGCACCGCCATCTGTATCGGAATAGTAAGGTTTTCCTTCCCGGGTAGGAATGACATTCATCGTTTCACGCATTGGGTCTCCGCCATTTTTCTCAATGATTCTGCGAAGATATTCCGTAACTCCAGAAATATTTTCCATCAAAGCGTCCGGATTTCGAAATGTATTTGTGTTGATACGCTGAAGAATATAACGTACGCAGTCGCCATTGGCTGTTTGCGTATAGACACAAAAGGTATCATTGATATGTCCGGCACCGTATCTGATAGCACCGACTACTTCGGCATTCCAATCCCATGCAGAAAGTGCTTCCTGCAAAACTTGTTCGGCAGTTTTTTCCATGATAACAAGCAATCCTTTCTTTTTATTTCCACAAAGGAGCGGGATATAAGCCAGCAGATGTTTTTTCTGCAATTGCCTGCATAACAACAGGTTTATCGGCTTTGTAAGTAACACCGTACCATTTATCAGAGCTTGTCAATACGCGAACACGCGCCTTATTTTCTGCAATAAGCTCGCTGACTACGCTGGGAAGAAAATATTCACCTTTTAAGGGGTTTTCTACCAAAGCCTTATCCAAAAATGCAGCAAACCGATCTTTGGCCTCTTGCACAAAGCTGGGTGTAAAGCCCCAAAGGTTCATCGAAACGGTCGTCTCGCCAGGGACATCTGTCCAAGTTTCACCATCATCTGTACTGAAATGAATGCCGCCAGCATATTTTTCAATTCTTGTACGCTCCGTTACAGAGTCCAAATATCCTTCTGAATCGGTCACGCAGATGCCGCGTGCCACATGTCCGTTGTCTGTAACAGTATTCTGCAATTGATACCCAACCATGGCATATTCGTATTTTTCATCATCCGCATGAGTGGATAAGTAGTCATAGATCACCTTGAAGGCTTCCGGTCCGTAATAGTCGTCAGCGTTGATTACCGCAAAGGGCGCATCAATTTGTTCAGCGGCAGACAAAATGGCGTGGCTTGTACCCCAAGGTTTTACACGGCCTTCCGGAACGGTGTAGTTGGGAGGAAGAATATCAAGCTGCTGAAATGCATAGCGAATTTCCATGCCGCTTTTCTCTATGCGTTTTCCCACCATGTTGAGAAAATCTTCCTCGATTTCATGTTTGATAATGAATACAACGGTTTCAAATCCTGCACGGCGTGCATCAAATAGGGAATAGTCCAAAATGGCTTCACCGTTAGCACCGACTGGATCAATCTGCTTCAGACCGCCATACCGACTGCCCATACCTGCTGCCATAACAACTAAAATTGGTTTTTTCATAAAATAAACACTCCTTTGATTTTCTATCAATGAAATGATATAACAATGCAATAGTTATTCTTCGGAATCTTTTTGCGTAGTATGCCGATATTCCGAAGGACCTGTACCAACCATTCGTTTGAAACTTTGACTGAAATAACTAGGTGAGGAAAATCCTAATTGCTGACTGATTTGGGATACAGAATAGTCGGTGGTTTTTAACAGAAACTTACTCTCACGAATCCGTCGGTCAATCAGGTAACTGATTGGGCTGCAGCCCAATTCTCGTTTGAACGCATGAACAAGGTAATATTTATTCATATGTGTCAGTTCGGCCAAAATGTCCAGAGTAACATTTTCTTTAAAATGTTCGTCCATATATCGTTGTGCCTTAAGGCATTCTTTGCTGCTCTTTCGAGATTCCGTACCGAGAAACCGATGCGTGGTCTGCCGCATTAACTTTGCAATCAGAACTTCAGCCAAATTGTGACAGATGGCCTCATAAGAAGGTGCTTTTTCTGTCAGTTCTCGCATCATGGATTTAAAATAAAATAAGTATTCTTCACGCTGAGTAGAGCAGGAGAGTTTTACATAGCGAGTTTCCGAAGAACCGGGCAAGATAAAATCTTGACCCGCTAGACCCACCACAAAATATTCTAGCGGTTGACTGCCCTGCGAGAGTTCGGTATGTTCAATGGTAGGGTTAACAATAATTAACTGATCTGAATGAATATCAAATCTAGTATCTTCAATTTGAAAACTTCCTTCGCCGCTGATGACATAAAAAAGCTCTGTAAAATAATGTGTATGGGGAATGCTGTGCCAGTCTGTGCCGTATCGAGATCTGGTTACATACAGTAATTCGATGGCATCGTTTAAACGGGCACTGGGATTTTGCAGATTGTAGCAATTGCTGCTCACGGCAAATTTCTCTCCTTTTTGCGGATGGAATAGCGATAAAGCGAGATTTATGGATATTGCGAAAGGACTTTATATACAATATTGTCATATGAGAAAAGAAAAATAAATTTTGTGACTTTTTATTCCCAAAATTCAAACTCAATGACCTCAGTTAAGAGTATACAAGAAAATTCAGCAATGAGCAAGATGAATGGATAAAATAGAAAAAAAACGCTCTTTTTGTGCAAATTGAAGGTGATAATTAGGAAAAATAAATGTGCACAAATTTAATGGAGTTTCTTTGTGGATTATATGAATAAAAAATGACAAAAGAGTTATAAGAAAGAATACAAATTGAACAACAAGACAATATTTATAAAACAACGAGCAATTTTTGACTTGAAACATTTTGCTTAAACACGTATGCTGGAATTACAGGAACTTCATTCGATTTGCGAATGGAGCAAAGAGTGGCTGAACTGTTCAGGCAATGAAGTGTTAGTTGCTTTGAGCATGAGGCGTGTTTCGTTACATTAAGGAGGTAACTAATGAAAAAGTTTTTTGCATTTGCATTGACGCTGGCATTGAGCGTTTCCATGCTCGCGGCCTGCGGTGGAAGCACATCGTCTTCTACTCCCGCGACGGATGGAAGTGCTTCCACGTCGAGCGCTTCTGGCGATTATGCCGGACAAACTTTGAAAGTGGCGGCGATTGAGACTGCTTACGGCACAGAGATGTGGGAGAAAGTTGCTGCTGCCTTCGAAGAAAAGACAGGCGCCACGGTCGAATTGACCATGGACAAGAACTTGGAAGATGTTATTGACCCGCAGATGAAAGCTGGCGAGTTTTACGACGTAGTTCATCTGGCGGCTGGCCGCGAAAAGGCTCTGCCGGAGACTATGCTGAAAGAAAATGCTATCGAAGAAGTAACAGATGTCTTGGATATGCAGGTTTTGGGTGAAGATGTTACGGTTGGCGAGAAAATCATTCCTGGCTTCACAGGAAACCTGACAACCAATCCTTACGGTGATGACAAAGTTTATATGATGCCGATGTTCTACAGCCCCTGCGGTCTGTTCTATAACAAGGCTAATTTCACTGAGGGCGGCGGCGAGTTGGAGCTTCCGACCACATGGGATGAGTTCTTTGCTCTGGCCGATCAAACGGACATTCCTTTGTTTACGTATCCGGTGGCCGGCTATCTGGATGCTTTCACCTATGCGATGATGGCAGAAGTTGGCGGTCAAGAGTTCTTCAACAAAGCTCTGCAGTATGACGAAGAAGTTTGGAACAGCGCTGAAATGGATCAGATGTTTGAGGTGTTGGGTAAACTGGCTGAGAACACCAATCCTGCGACCACTTCTTATGCCAACAGCGATAACTTTACTAAGAACCAGCAGATGATTCTTGATAATGAAGCGCTGTTTATGCCCAACGGAAACTGGGTAATCGGTGAGATGGCCGATGCTCCTCGTGCAGAAGGTTTTGAATGGGGCTTTATGGCTCTGCCTGCTATGGAAGAAGGCGGAGATCGTTATAGCTATACCTTCTTTGAGCAGTGCTGGATTCCCGCTGGTGCCGAGAACAAAGATTTGGCCAAAGTTTTCATGACTTTCCTGTACAGCGATGAAGCGGCTGACATTTTTGCAGAGTCTGGTGCAGTTCAGCCCATTACTGGTATGACCGACAAACTGTCCGATGACAACAAAGTTTATTATAGCGTTTACGACAATGGTGCGAAAGCAGCTATCGGTACTTTTGCTACCACCACTCCGGTTGAGGGTGTCAACATTAAAGATGACGTTTGCTTCACTATGGACAGTGTAGTAAATGGAACAAAGACAGTGGACGACTGGAAGGCTGCGGTTCAGAAATCCTGCGCTGCCCTCCGCGAGGCGTTGCAATAATCAAAGTACGATCAAGGCGAACCGAATTGAACAAGGCGGCACGGTCTTGTGTCTGCCGCGTAGGTAATTAGGTAAACCGAGCGGTGAGCAGAAGGACAATGCCCTTTTGCTCACCGCTTTTCACGTAGAATGGAGATGGCATCATGCAAAAGAACAAAGCACGCAGCCGGTTTATCGTAGCCTGCGTGGCTCCGGCAACTATCTTAGCAATTATTTTCCTTGCAATCCCCACCTTTAATGTGTTTCGGATGTCTTTGTTTAAATGGGGAGGATACTCTGCCAATCAGACATTTGTCGGACTGGATAACTTTATTACACTGTTCCAGGATGAGAATTTTTATCGCTCTTGCCGAAATAGTGTTTTACTGATTGTTTTGGTTACGGTGGTGACCATTACATTGGCACTCCTTTTCGCGTCCTTGCTTACACGTGAAAAGTTAGTGGGGCAGAACTTTTTCCGCATCATTTTTTACATTCCGAATATTCTTTCCGTTGTTGTAATCAGTGCAATTTTTAGTGCTATTTATGACTCCAACCGCGGATTGCTGAACAGTTTATTGAGCTTGTTCCGTGGTGATGCAGAGCCCATTTATTGGTTGGGAGACCAAAAGTTAGTCATTTACAGTTTGGCTATTGCAATGGTATGGCAGGCAATTGGTTATTACATGGTCATGTATATGGCCAGTATGTCCTCAATCCCGGAGAGCCTTTATGAAAGTGCCAATTTGGAAGGGGCTTCTCGTACCCGTCAGTTTTTCTCGATTACACTTCCTTTGATTTGGACAAATATTCGCACCACCTTGACCTTTTTCATCATTTCCAATATCAACATGAGCTTCTTGTTTGTTAAGGCGATGACTGGCGGTGGTCCGGATGGAGCTTCCGAAGTGTTCCTGAGCTATATGTATAAGCAAGCTTATACAAACTCGACCTATGGCTATGGTATGGCGATTGGCGTTGTGGTATTTTCTTTCTCTTTTGCTCTTGCTGCAATTGTAAATCGCGTTACCAAACGTGAACCACTTGAATTCTGAGGAAAGGAGTGTGCGATGATGAGTCGGAGAGAGCAAGTTGTTGGCGAAAAAACTGGTGCAGTGAGTAAAGCCCTTATTTATATTTTGCTAGCGGTTTTGACTGTTACGATTGTGGTACCGGTCGCGTGGGTCTTTATGGCATCTGTAAAACAAAACTCGGAGTTTTATGGAAATCCGTTCGCACTTCCTCAGGGAATATACCTGCAAAATTTTGCGGATGCCTGGGTAAAAGCGCGCATGGGCGATTACTTCTTTACATCTATTCTCATTACGGCTGTTGCATTGGCAATTCTGTTGATTGTAGCTTTGCCGGCAGCATATGTGCTTAGTCGCTACAAATTTTGGGGCAGCAAACTGTTAAATACATGCTTTATGGCTGGACTTTTTATTAACGTCAGCTATATTGTTGTTCCAATCTTTTTGATGTTCGTGTCGGGCGATAAAATTGTGAAGGGGATTTTTGGCCACAGTTTCTTTTTGAATAATCCATTTATGGTTTCTCTGGTTTTGGCATCTACTACGTTGCCGTTTACTATTTATCTTTTGAGCAGTTATTTGGCAACGCTTCCCAAAGATTATGAGGAAGCAGCATATGTGGATGGCGCAGGTTACTTTACCACGATGGTGCGTATTATTCTTCCTATGGCAAAACCCAGTATCATTACAGTTATTCTGTTTGAGTTCCTAGCGTATTGGAATGAATACATCATTTCTATGACGATGTTGACAGATCCGAATGGCGCGCGGACATTGCCTGTGGGTTTGCTGAATTTGATGAAAGCACAAAATGCAAAAGCGGAATATGGCCAAATGTATGCTGGTATGGTGATGGTCATGATTCCAACTCTTGTGTTGTATATGTGCGTACAAAAGAAGTTGACCCAGGGAATGACTCTCGGTGGATTGAAAGGTTAAGGGGGTTGCGGATATGAATGAATATACTCGTAAAAAAGTAAAAATCGCAATCGGTTTGTTGGCCTTTGCCGCTTGTTTACTACTTGTGATCGTAGGTCATAATTTTGGTTCTACTGGTGGATTATCCAGTGGAATTGGCGGTTTGGTAATTGAATTGGTCGGTCTGGCGGGAGTTCTTGTACTTTTGGGAATTTACAATAAGGGCTATCAATAAAAAACAGGGCGCTCTGCTTCCATAGCGGAGAGAGCGCCCTATTTTGTGCGGTTATATAACAGGAGAGAAAAGACTATGGCAAGACCGAATATTGTTTTTTACTTTTCAGACCAGCAACGCTGGGATACTTTGGGTTGTTACGGACAAAAGCTGCCAGTTACCCCTAATTTGGATGCTTTAGCCGCTCAAGGGGTGCGTTTTGAGAATACATTTACTTGTCAGCCGGTATGTGGGCCTGCGCGTGCGTGTTTGCAGACCGGACGCTATGCTACGCAAACAGGATGCTTTATTAACGGAATTGCACCTCAATTTGGTGAAATAAAAACACTGGCACAATACTTTAATGAGGCCGGATACGCCACAGCTTATGTAGGAAAGTGGCATTTGGCAACGGATAGACCCAAGGGCCTCAATTATGAGACCAGTGCAATTCCCCAGGACCGTCGTGGTGGTTATAAGGATTATTGGATGGCTGCGGATGTGCTGGAGTTTACCAGTCATGGATATAATGGCTACGTATACAACGGTGATAATGAAAGGGTGCCTTTTACGGGGTATCGGGCAGATTGTATTAATGATTTTGCCATTGATTTTCTTCATAAACGCAAAGACAATCCCGAGCCGTTTTTCTTATTTATCAGTCAAATTGAGCCACATCATCAAAATGACCATCGTCGATACGAAGGACCAGACGGAAGCAAGATGCGCTTTTCGGACTTCGAGGTCCCGGGAGATTTGAAAGCTTACTCGGATTCTCATAGCGATGGAACCGATGTCAGCAACTGGAAACAAAATTATCCGGATTATCTAGGGTGTTGCCACAGTTTGGACTATAATGTGGGGCGTTTAGTAGATACGCTTAAAGAACAAGGATTGTGGGAAAACACGATTCTGATTTACACTGCAGATCATGGCAGTCATTTTATTACCCGCGGGGTGGAGGCGGAATATAAGAGAACTTGTCATGATGCTTCGATTCGAATTCCGCTCATCATTACAGGCCCCGGATTTGAAGGGGGAAAAGTGATTGACCATGTAGTCAGTCTCTTGGACCTTCCGACAACACTATTGGATTGTGCAGGAATTTCGAAACCAGAAAATTTCCAAGGACGTAGTTTGCGCAAGCTGGTGCAAAATCCGAACATGGAATGGGACGAAGTGGCGTTTTTACAGATTAGCGAGAGTCGAGTTGGGCGCGCAATTCGCACGCCGGACTATACGTATTCGGTACGTGCACAAGGCGACGGCTACGAAGTATCTGGCAGTGATGTTTATTATGAAGAGTTCTTTTATGTGCTCAAGGATGATCCTTATCAGCAAAATAATCTTGTAACGGACCCGGCGTGGGCGCAAGTCCGTGCTCAGTTGGCCGAAGTGTTAAAACAAAAGATGGTACAAGCTGGAGAAGCGGTACCAGAGATTCGCCCCTGGAAACAGTGGTGAAGATCTTTTAGAAAATGGAATCGCCTGTAAGGAGGCACTTTATGAGTGAAAAGAAATTGACTGGTCGTGTTACCATTCCGACCAATCTGGATGTTGTCCCGGAAACGATTGAAATTTTGCATCGCTGGGGTGCAGATGCCATCCGTGATTGTGATGGCACAGAATTTCCAGAAGAGCTGACAAAGGTTGGCGCAAAAATTTATTCCACATATTATACTACTCGCAAAGACAATGCCTGGGCGAAAGCAAATCCGGATGAAGTGCAGCAATGCTATATTATGACCGGATTTTATACCGCTACCGGAGAAAAGCTGGAAATCCCTCTGATGAAGGGAATTTCTGACGAATTGATGAAGGTCAATACGCGCGATGACATTCGACGCTGGTGGGAAGTCATCGACCGTACTACCGGTCAAGTTGTGCCTGTGGATAACTGGATTTATAAGGAAGAAACTGGATGTGTTGAAATTTTAAATCCGGATGCATTTCATGATTATACTGTTAGTTTCTTGGCGTATTTGATTTGGGACCCTGTACATATGTACAATGCGGTCACAAACAACTGGCAGAATTTTGAGCATCAGATTACATTTGATGTTCGTCAGCCCAAGACTCACAAATTTACGATGGAGCGTCTACGTAAGTTTATCGCGGAGCATCCTTATGTAAATGTGATTCGCTATACTACATTTTTTCACCAGTTTACGCTGATGTTCGATGAACTGAAACGTGAAAAGTATGTGGATTGGTACGGCTATTCCGCTTCGGTTTCTCCTTATATCTTAGAGCAGTTTGAGAGAGAAGTAGGATATAAATTCCGGCCGGAATTTATTATCGATCAAGGATATTACAATAATCAGTATCGTGTCCCGTCCAAAGAATTTAAGGATTTCCAGGCTTTTCAGCGCCGTGAAGTAGCAAAGCTTGCCAAAGAGATGGTGGATATTACCCATGAATTGGGCAAGGAAGCAATGATGTTCTTGGGTGACCATTGGATCGGTACAGAACCATTTATGGATGAGTTTAAAAGTATTGGACTGGATGCAGTTGTAGGCAGCGTCGGAAATGGTTCCACGCTTCGTTTGATCAGCGACATTCCGGGTGTGAAATATACAGAAGGCAGATTTTTGCCGTACTTCTTCCCGGATACTTTCCATGAGGGTGGAGATCCTGTAAAAGAAGGAAAAGAGAATTGGGTAACTGCTCGACGTGCTATTCTGCGTAAACCCATTGATCGTATCGGATATGGTGGCTACCTGAAATTGGCTTTGGAGTTCCCGGACTTTATTGACTATATCGAAAGTGTGTGCGATGAGTTCCGTGTGCTGTATGAAAATATTAAAGGCACTACCCCTTATTGCATAAAGACTGTAGCGGTCTTGAACAGCTGGGGAAAAAGTCGGAGCTGGGGCTGCCACATGGTGCATCATGCGTTGTATCAAAAGCAAAATTATAGTTATGCAGGCGTAATAGAGGCTCTTTCCGGTGCGCCGTTTGACGTGAAGTTTATTAGCTTTGATGATATTAAGGCTGATCCGAGTTTACTGGATTCCATTGACGTTTTGATTAACGTAGGTGATGCAGATACGGCTCATACAGGTGGTGCTATCTGGGAGGATCCGGATGTAACGGCTACAATCAAAGGCTTTATTCATCGCGGTGGTGGATTTATTGGTGTTGGTGAACCAACTGGACATCAATATGAGGGCCGTTTCCTGCAACTGGCTGGTGTGATGGGAGTTGAAAAGGAGACTGGCTTTACACTCAATTACGATAAATATAATTGGGAAGAACATCCGGATCATTTTATTCTTGCGGATACTACCAAACCGGTTGATTTCGGCGAAGGGAAAAAATCTATCTATGCCTTAGATGGAGCCGAAGTTTTGGTGCAGCGTGATAAAGAGGTTCAGATGGCTGTGAATGAGTTCGGTAAAGGTAGATCCGTTTACATTAGCGGACTTCCTTATAGCTTTGAAAATAGCCGCATTCTGTACCGTTCGATTTTGTGGTCCGCACATGGCGAGCAAGATTTGCATAAGTGGTTTTCTTCGAACTTTAATGTGGAAGTGCACGCTTATGTAAAGAATGGAAAATATTGTGTAGTAAATAATACGTACGAACCACAGCAGACTACGATTTACACCGGTGATGGAAGTTCTTATGAATTGCATATGGACGCCAACGAGATTCGCTGGTATGAAATTTAAGGAAAATGGACCGCACGAAAGTGCGGTCCATTTTTTATTTGCTAGATTGCATCCTTTTATGATTCACCGATAAAAATCTTTTGGATATAACTCTGCAACAAAATTGATTATAATGGTTGAGAGGAGGGGTTTTATGGCGAAAATTTTGATTGCAGAGGATGAAAAGCCAATTAACGAATTGATCCGGCGAAATTTAATTTTGGTTGGACATGAATGCACACAGGCCTTTGATGGAGAAGAGGCCTTATATTTATGTCAAACAAAAACATTTGATTTAGCACTTTTGGATATAATGATGCCCGTAATAGATGGTTTTCAATTAAAACGTGAGCTGCCCAAAGAACTTCCCGTGATTTTTGTGACCGCAAAAGCCGGACTTTCGGATCGTCTTGCGGGATTAGGCCTAGGGGCGGATGATTACATCGTAAAGCCTTTTGAGATTTTGGAACTTTTAGCACGCGTTGAAGCCGTTCTGCGCCGTACACATGCTGAAAATGTTGGGCTGGATATCGGTCCGTGTCATATTGAATTAGACACTAGGCGTGTTTGGGTAAACGGAGAAGAAATTGTATTGAAACCTCAAGAATTCGCGCTGTTAGAAGTGTTGGTGAGAAATAGAAACTTTGCATTAAGCCGTGAAAAGCTGTTGGAATTAGCCTGGAATTTTGACTATGAGGGAGATACGCGTACGGTAGATGTTCACATACAACGTCTGCGTAAAAAATTGGGCCTGGCCCAGCAAATTGAAACCGTTTATAAACTGGGATATCGACTCAATACAAAAAAGTAGGGAAACTTTATGTGTTTTAAATTTTGGCAGAAAGCTTATTTCTTGACATTGTTGTTATTTTTATTCGCGTTATGTGGAAGCATTGTCGTATTGGGCGGTATCAGTCAGAGCCAAAGTTACGAGGCGGAATGCGAAAAATTGTTGGCTCAGCAACACACCACAGCTCAAAATTTTTTAACGGATGCTGCGGCGGTGAACGAAAGAAGACCAGCAGCATTGGCACAGTTGGCTCGAAATTATGCTGCCCAACAGAGCAATGGATTTTTAAAAATAGAACAGGGAGAAAATACTTGGGTGGATACTCTGCCAATCCCGAATACGGATTTACCGATTCCGCCAGAGGAAGGAAAGCGCGTTCACACCATACGAATCTCGGAGGGAAGGCATATCTTGTATGTTTTGGTTCGCTTGCCGGGACCGCCGGAAGATATGGTTATGACTTGCGCTTATGATGTGGAACCTTTCTTTTTACAATGGAATCGCACTTGGCGTATTTTTATTTTGGCGGGTGTAGGGGTATTTGCTTTTTTAGCCGTAGCTTTATATATAGTTTTACGAGGACTTTCTCGTCCCATGGAGAGATTGGCAAAAGTGGCCGGTTGCTTGGCTAAGGGAGAGTATACGGCGCGCAGCGTAGGATATGGTCGGGATGAAGTAGGGCAGCTTGCACGTGCGTTGAATGAAATGGCATGCTGCGTGCAGGAGAATATTCGTCAATTGGAAGAGTCTGCACAGCGTAAACAACAACTGGTTGACAATGTGGCACATGAATTGCGTACACCATTGACCGCCATTGGTGGTTATGCGGAATATATTCAAAGAGCAGAACTTTCGCCAAAAGAGAAATATGAAGCAACGAATTATATCATCAGTGAGACAAAACGATTGGCAGCTATGAGTGAGAGACTGTTACAAATGGCCGCTTTACGCGATGAGCAGGCGGAGTTACGGGCGGTGGATGTTTCGGATTTGATAGATACCGTATATCTTACGTTGGAGCCCAAAGCTCATAAAAGAGGAGTTTGTTTAAAGAAAAGTATGGTGACATCTAGCACAATTTGGGGCGAGAGGGCTCTTTTAGAAAGTCTTTTTCTTAATTTGACGGATAATGCACTGAAGGCGTGCAATGCCGGTGGTGTGGTTCAACTTGGAGCAGAGCATTTGGATGATGAAATAAGATGTTGGGTGAGTGACACAGGGTGCGGAATGGATGAAACAACATTAAAATGTTTAGGAGAGCCTTTTTTTCGTCCTGATAAAGCACGTAGCAGAGAACAAGGTGGGGCAGGATTAGGAATCAGTCTTTGTAAAGTCATTGCAAAGGCGCATAATGCGCGCTTGTGCTTTGAATCGAAGCCAGGAAGCGGGACTGTGGTATCGGTATTTTTTACAACTCAGAAATTAGGTGAAGAAAAGTTTGCAATAAAGAACTGAGACAATTTGTTGTAGAAAGGAGGTTGCTTTCGCATGAAACGTAACAAAAAGAAAAAAGAAATCATTTTATTGTGCGCATTTTTTATTGCAAGCTTGTCCGCGTGTACCACACAGAAATCGGTAGTTACCAGTGACAGTTTACAGCCTAATTCGAATGTTCAAGCTGCACTGGAGCAACAAGCGGGTGGAGGAAAAAATTATAACTACGTATGGTTTGCAGAAGATATTGACAGAGCAATCGAAGAGTATCGAAATTCTTATAAGCAGGATTTGGAGCAATTCAATGAGTCTATACAATCAGGTGATCTTTCTGCAAAGCAGGAGTATGAATCTTTTCAAAAAGAGATGGAACAAGAATTAGCCTGTGCGCGAGAGGAATTGGAAAAGGAACGCTTGTTGGATCCCGTGGTTAGTGCGCAGGAAGCAGCAAATTTGGCCGGGCTTGTCTTGGAGAAGAATTATGGAATCGATTTGTCTCAAAAAGAGTTGCGACTGAGCTGTATGAAGATACATGTAAATGGTATTGATCGCCTTCAATGGCACGCTGTTTTAGACGAAGAGGCAGATGGGTCGTTATTTAGTTCATGTACTGCGGATGTGACATTGGATGCCACCACAGGGGAATTGGTAACGGCCGAATATTATCCTAGCTATGAGGAGTACCAGTCCATATCGAGTAGCTTGCCTGAATGTTATCAGCCGACAGACGATCCAGATGCGTTAGGTGTATATGGCTTTTACAAAGTGGATGATCCTGCGTTCGATGAATTCAAGCAAAAAGTTTCCGAACAAATTCATAATGCGCTTTCTCAAAGTGTTTTGGCAAATGGTGCGAATGTGAGCGGGATTGAAATATGTGCTGTGGATGGCGCTGTGAAAAATGAGACCCTTTCCATTTCGGTTACATACGATAACGGAAATACCGCTCTTTTGACATCGACACGCCCAAGTGTAAATTATGATTTTGGCGGATATCCATTAAGGGGATATCAATATGAAAATACATCCTATTACAACTCCTAAACGCTGAGAAATACGTTGTCGCTCAATGAGAGGTGAGTCCTTGCGAAAATTTTTGTAATGGAATTTCAAGTCGGATTTTTGGTGAATCTTTTCAATTACTTCAATAAATTTTAACTTTAAATCGAAAATTTAAAGTTTTTTTAAGTGTTTTTTGATACAATATGGACACATTTGAGGGATATAATAAAACTTAAAATAGGGAGGGAAAAACAATGCAGCAGGACAAGCGCTATACTGCAAAAACGGCGCCGCGAAAAGTGGCTTCACAGCAGACGGTTCATCGCAGACGGGTAGCGGCTGCGAGAAGGCGTCGGCGCCGCAGAAAAAGGATTCTGCTAAGTGCTTGTATTGCGCTAGTCTTGCTCATGACAGCTTTTCTATTAAAGGACATTTTCTTGCAGGATGTTCCAACGCAAGCTGATGGATCGGATTTACCAAAATCAAATATTCAAAATGTGGAAAATGATATTACATATGGAGAGGCTCAGGATGCAGATGGACACACGCAGCCTGTTGCTTCGTATGAGTTTCAAACGTCGCCACCTTATGTTGTAGCGTTGGATGCAGGACATGGTGGGTATGATATAGGCGCAGAAGGAGTGATTGATGAGGTACAGCTTACAGAAGGTACCGTAGATGCTTTGTATGCGCTGTTAGAAGAGGATCCGAATTATACTCCGGTACGATGCCGTGAAAATGGTGAGAGTGCCACCAGCGGAGACCGTGCAATGGCGGCGGCTGAGGCCAAGGCGAGTTTGTTACTTTCCATCCATGGAAATTCGGATCCTTACTTCGCAGAGTCGTATGGGTTCGAATGCTATCCGCAACCGCCGGGAAGAATTTATCACGATGATGCACTTGTTTTTGCACAGGCAATTGCTCAGCAATTTGGTAGTGCGGGCCATCGTTTGCGCGGCGAAAACGGAGTTCGATATATTTACTACCAAGGAACCGAAGAAACTGGATATGAGAAACAAGTTGTAGAGATTTCGGATACTTCAGTTCATGAGGATGAGACGTTTGGATTGTTGGAAAAAGCGTCCTGTCCTGCTGTGTTGGCAGAGCAATGCTTTTTAACAAATGCTTCTGATGTTGATGCATGGGGGAGCGAGAGCGGCTGTCAAGCGGCCGCAGAATGTTATTATAGAGCCATTTGTGAGTATTTTGGTACACAACCAATTGCGTAAAAAGGCGCCCGATGCCGGGCGCCTTTTTTCGTAGCAATGCAACCAAAGACGGGTTGGGTGCGTATAGATAAATGAAACATGTTTCGAAGTGGATGAAAAGGAAGTGAGGTCCTTGGAAGATGAAAGATTGCTCATGCGTCTCCAGAAGAGGGATGAACGAGCATTGGAAGAATTGATTGATAGATATGGTGGTTTTGTCCTGTCCGTAATTCGAGCGGCTGGCGCGGGACTGTTAAGTACAGAGGATATTGAGGAGCTTGCCGCAGAGGCCTTCTTAAAGTTATGGAACTCGGTACAAAACATAGAGCCGAAAAAGGGAAGCTTGAAAAATTATCTTGGTGCCATTGCGCGGAATGAAGCACGAAGTCGAATACGGTGTCTTAGACCGGTTTTGCCAATGGAAGAAGATTATCTGACACAAGCGGATCAGAAGATGCAACAAGAACTTGAGAGAAAGGAACAGGGGGAATTGATTCGAAAAACGCTTTTGTTTTTGGAACCAGTCACAAGAGAAATTTTCCTTCGTTACTATTATAAAAGAGAAAAGATTACACATATTTCCCAGGAAATGCAGATGAAGCCTTCTACCGTAAAAAGTCGTCTTGCACGAGGCCGGGATGTGTTGCGTCGCACCTTACAAGAAAGGGGAATATCAAATGAAGACGTGGTTTGAGTGGATGGATGAATACTACGAACCGTTTGTTCAAGAAATTTCGGATGAGAAAAAGTTAGAACCTCTAAAAAAGCGCGTGATGGAAAATCTTCATGAAAGCAAAGAAAAAACTTTATGTTCTGAAAAACGTTTTGGCCGATTTCGCGGATGGGGAATCGTTGCTGCGGCCATAGCAATGGTATGTTGTTTGGGTGTGGGCGCAATGGCCGCTACGGCATTTCCATGGGACGGTGTATTCGGAAAATATTTTGGTTCGGGTGCACAAGATCAGGCGGATGCATTGGGAATATCGGGAGAGGGTATGAACCTTGTGTCAACCAATTCCGGATGCACGCTCACTTTGAACGGAGCTCTGTTCGATGGAGAAAAACTGTACTTGCCGTTGACGATTTCTTTTGAAGAAGTGAATCCGGATCCCAATTTGATGTACTATGTGTTTGGAAAGGCAGACAAAGGGAATAGTGCAGGTTCCCGTATGTTGCAGGATGAAAATCCTAATGACAAAGAAGTGAATTTGATGTGTACGCTTAGTGGTCCGGAAATTAAAAGTGGCGAGCCTATTACATGGGATATTTTTGAACTATATGCTAATTGTTCTGATGAAAATGGAAATACGAAAGTTGTGTGGGAAAAAGAGGGGCAGTGGAATTTTACGTTTACCGTTCCGCAATCACAACAAGTTCATGAAATGGAAGTGACGCAAGAAGCAGCGGATCCTGTCACAGGAGTTCCGATTGCGCAGATTCGGCTTACATCCATGCGCATCAGCGTTGTTTTTGATGGCCTTCCAGAGGATTCATCCATACGAGACACTCTCAGCGATGCGGAGATTGTTTTGCATCTGGACGATGGGAGTACACGTGTTTTGGGTACTTGGGAAGATGGAGTGCGTGAGGCTCAAGGAGCCATTGACGAGAATGTTTCTCCCATTGGTCGAGCTTACTATGAGCTGAGTTGTGAATATGGGGATTTTATTGACCCGATGCGTATTATCGCAGTGGATATCAACGGTTGCAATGTTGCAAAATCCTAAAAAAGGCGGCCCTAGGGCCGCCTTTTGTAAATCACAGATAATGGCGAAGCCAATCGCCTTTTTTATAATATACAAACATCAAAACTGCGCTGATAGCCCATGTGAGGGTATATCCCAAAAAGACAAACTGAATGATGTGTGCGATGGAAAGAGAACCGAGCACCCATGCCATACGTAAAAAACACCAACAAAAAATCATAATCATCATCGGAACAGTTGTAGCGCCTGCACCACGCACAATTCCAGTCAAGGTGTGGGTGATTCCAAGGAAAAAGTAACCGGGAACCAGCACTTGCATCATTGCGACACCGTAGTGGATGACTTCTGGTTCACTGTTGAAAATTGATATGACCTGTTCTGAAAATAAAAGAAGGAAAAGACTGACAAGGCAGGTAGAGGACAGTGTTAAAACAGTTCCGTTTTTGGCAGCGCTTTTTACTCGGTCAAAGCGCTTAGCTCCAATATTTTGACCAGTGAATGTGGTTAACGCCATAGAAAAGCTCATTAAAGGTAAAATGGCAAATCCGTCAATTTTACTGTAAGATCCACAACCGGCCATAGCTACAGCACCGAAGCTGTTGATGGAACTTTGCATAATTATATTGGAAAAAGAAATTATAGCGTTTTGCATACCGCCAGGAAGTCCAATTTTAATGACCTGTTGCAATACATCACGATGAATTCGAATTTTTCGGATAAATAGTCTATGTTCTCCATGGGCACGCATAAGAAACACAAAAGTCAAGATTGCACTGACCGTTTGAGCAATTAAGGTAGCCCAGCCCACGCCGGCGATCCCCATTTGGAATTGTGTTACAAAGAGAATATCTAGAAAAATATTGAGGATAGAAGATACAATTAAAAAATATAAGGGAGTTTTCGAATCCCCAATGGCACGTAAAACACCGCTTCCCATGTTATATACCAATACTGAAAGAAGCCCCATAAAGTAAATTTGAAGATAAAGGACCGAATTGCTCATCACCTCTTCCGGAGTTCCCATCATTTGCAGAATCCAAGGAGATAAAGCAACACCGGCAATGCTTAAAAGAATGCCGCATACAATAGCTAACGCCATAGAAGTATGTACAGAGCGGGAAACACCTTCCGTATTCCGGGCGCCGAAGCAGCGGGAGATAACAACGCCGGCGCCTGTGGCAAGACCGGAAAAGAAACCAACCAAAAGGTTGATGATAGGAGAACTTGAGCCAACAGCCGCAAGAGCATTGCTGCCGATGTAATTGCCGACAACGATGGAATCTACTGCATTATAAAGTTGTTGGAATAAATTTCCCAAAAGTAGAGGTAATGCAAATAAGAGGATGTTTTTCCAAATAGGTCCCTCTGTCATAAGACCTTTTACCTGTTGTTTCATTGAAATCTCCTTGTAGTTCAAAATGTTTTGCGACATGGAAGGCGGCGGTGCAATGCACCGCCGCCTTCCATGTCCAAACGACCAAACCGTAAGCCGGGTTCTGTATTAAACGACGATCTATCTAGGCTGTACGTTGCCGTACAGCTCAAGCCACCTCCAAGAACACGCAGGGAAACGTATTGTTCTCATACGGGTGTTGCTCCTGGTAGGGTTTACAGAGCCACGCAAGTCACCAAGCGTGCTGGTGCGCTCTTACCGCACCTTTCCACCCTCACCTGTATAAAACAGGCGGTCTATTTCTGTTGCACTATCCCTAGGGTC
>NZ_CAUWGY010000025.1:0-32450 GCF_963558415.1 uncultured Ruthenibacterium sp.
ACTGGGCAAAGGCGGATCAAAATGGAGAGCTGGCCCAGGATGAAGTGGTCGAAGTAGATTCGGGCCGTGCGGTGTTTGGAACAGACTGCAGCCAGGTAGTAAATGGTTTCTACCAGACGAGCGATGGAAAGACTTATTACCAGGATATAAGTACTATTTATCGTATTGCTTTAGGCTATCATATGGCAGGCGAACATTTATACTATTTCGACTCGATAACTGGTGTTTTGTTTGTGCCGGATAAAGAAGGCTGGTTGGTAAAGGATGGAAAGGAATACTATTTCTTATCAAATGGAGAAATTGTGCGACCGCCGGTTATTGATTCGGTAACTGTTACGGAAGTCAATACTTCGACATCCAACGTGACTATTAATGCATCTTTTCCCGGAAGTCCCTGTGCGGGTTACTCTTTTGACGGCGGAAAAACCTGGCAAACATCGAACACTAAAAGCTTTGAAAGAGGTACAGTCATTGCGGCCGGAACGCTGATGGTTAAAGATACTACAGGCGGGAAGGGCTATATTGTATCTTACGACCAACAAGTGGAAATACCGAAAGTGGTTTTGAATGGTGTTTACGGCATTGACGTTTCCAAACATCAAGGAGAAATCGATTGGAATAAAGTGGCTGCCAGCGGTGTGAGCTTTGCGATTATTCGTGCGGTAGGATGCTATGAGAATTCTAGAACATCGTATATTGATCCTTATTTTGAAACCAATGTAAGAAATGCAAAGGCTGCCGGATTGAATGTTGGCGTGTATATTTATTCGCTTGCAAAGTCCACGGATGAGATGGTGGCGCAGGTAAACTTTTTCTTAAATTCCGCAGAGATGAAGAGGCTGAATGCTTCTGGAATTAAGTTTGACTATCCGGTATACATTGATTATGAAAATACGCTGGTTTGTGAAGGAACTACCTACGCCGAGCGAACCAATATTGTTCGTACTGGTATGGTGGTGTTGGATCAAAACGGTTACTATCCTGGATTTTATACATATCATTCTTTCATGAGCCAATTTGATGTAAAAGGCTTGGTGAATGAGGGATATGATTTCTGGTATGCCCGTTATCCAATGGTGCCAAATCCGGATGTCAACCCATCTACGACCTATAACCTTGGCTTTGAAGTTGGCATGTGGCAGTATTGTAGTGATGGTAATACAAATCCGGACATGAAGCCTTATGTAGACGGTATTCGTACCGCAGTGGATTTAAATCGTGTTTACAAAGATTATCCCACCTTGGTACACAACAAAAACGGTGGAGGCGGAACCATTCCGGATCCGGTAGATCCAGTTCAAATCATTACGGTGTATGATCAAGTTAGCAAGAGAAACGTAACAGATAGCATTGAAAATCTTTTGCCGCAAATTGTTCAGAATGAAGTAGGTGGGTTCAATAATGCAGAAGTCTGGAAGGCGCAGGCAGTAGCAGCACACAGTTGGTTGCTTTATCAGATGAGTATAAGCGATAATCCGCCTACGGTAGGGTTAAGAACACCGACGCAGGCTATAAAAAATGCTTGTGCTGAGGTAAAAGACAAAATTGTAACCTACAATGGAACAGTAGCAAATACCCTCTACGGTGCCAGCAACAGCACTAAAACCAATAGTGCGCTGAATATGTGGGGAACGGCTGTACCCTATCTAATTGAAGGAGTTGACAGTCCTGGCGATGCAAATGCAACGCATTCTACGGCAAGTCAAGGAACGGTAAAATCTCAAGGATTTACCTCAACAATTGGTTTGGCTCAGATGAAGACTAATATTGAAAAAATCTATCCCGGTTCCACAAACGGACGTACGGATTATGAAAACTGGTTGACCAACCCGATGCGTAGTAGTACAGGTTATGTTACATCCATCACCGTGATGGGCAATGTGACGACTGGAGGAAAGTTCTACGACAACTGTTGGGGTCTGTTTTCTCCAAACTTCACTATGAGGTACAATGGAGACGGTACTTGGACGTTTACTACTTATGGCAATGGCCACGGCGTAGGAATGAGCCAATGGGGTGCATATGGATATGCGCAGCAAGGAAGAAGCTGGGAATGGATTTTGCTCCATTATTATCCCGGTACTAAAGTAGAATCATATTGATTAATAAAAAAGGGGCGCACATTTTGTGCGCCCCTTTTTTCGCTTTTTAATGACTTATTGGCTCCTTTGTGCTATAATTAATAAGACTATGTATTTTGAAGACTGTGGATCGAGGATGTTAGAGAAATGAAGGATAAAATTTACGTTACACGTCCATTTCTTCCGGATCGAAAAGTATTTGATTCTTTGGTTGATCAAATTTGGACAAATGACTATCTGACGAATAATGGTCCGTTGGTTCAGGAGTTGGGTCAGAAGCTTTGTGAATATTTAGCCGTGCCGAATGTGAATCTTACGGTGAATGGACATCAGGCATTGGAGATCGCACTAAAAGGGTTGGGCATTTCAGGCGAGGTTATTACCACTCCATTTACATTTGCCTCTACCACTCACTCGCTGACATTAAACGACATTAATCCGGTGTTTTGCGATATCAAAGAGAATGATCTGACGATGGATGAAACACAGATTGAATCTCTGATTACAGAAAAAACTACTGCTATATTACCGGTACATGTATATGGGCATCCTTGTAATGTGGAAAAAATTGCGGAAATTGCCGAGCGGCATGGCTTAAAAGTGATTTATGATGCTGCACATACCTTTGGTGTTCGTGTAAAGGGTAAAAGTTTGTGCGCAAGCGGTGATGTTTCCATTTTGAGTTTTCATGCTACAAAGCTGTTCCATACCATAGAGGGCGGCGCACTGGTTTACAAGGACGAAGGTTATACGCGCGTTTTTAATGCCTATAAAAATTTCGGTATCGAGGGTGAGGAGCGGGTGGATTACATCGGCGGAAACGCCAAGATGAATGAGTTCCAGGCGGCCATGGGCCTGTGTAATCTGCCTTATATGGATGATTTGATTGAAGAACGCCGAAAGATTACAATGCGGTATCGCGAGAGATTGAGTGACCTTCCTGGTATTCGTTTCTTTGAACCGGATCGGCAGTCCGAAATTCAGTATAATTTTGCGTATATGCCGATTTTGGTTGATCAGGAAAAGTTCGGGATAAGCCGTGATGGAATTTATGAGAAGCTGAAACAAAAAGGTATTTTCACACGCCGCTATTTTTGGCCAATCGTTCCGGATTTCGGCTGCTACAGGGAAGCCCATGCGAAGGATGCGTTGCCCGTCACACGGAAGGTAGGCGAACAGGTGCTTTGTTTGCCTATTTACAACGGGTTGCGTTTAGAACAGGTGGATGAGATTGTAAAGGGCATCAAAGCGTGCCGGTAAAGTTTTGCCGAAAGAGGTACTTTTATGAGATTAGGAATGCATCAGCCATATTTTTTTCCTTATATCGGGCATTTTGCACTGATTCGGCATGTGGATCGATATATCATTGATGATGTGGTTCAGTATACGGATAAAAGTTGGATGACCAGGAATCGTATTCTGAATGCACAGAATGGGTGGCAATATATTTTCGTCCCGGTGAAGAAGCACGGCAGCAAGAGCCCGATTTATGAAATTGAAATCGACAATGAGAAAAAGTGGCAAATAAATCTGCTTAACCAGTTGCGCTATTATCGAAGAGCTCCCTACTTTTGTTCGGTGCAAGAGTTGTTGGAAGATATCTTTTCTGTCCCATGTACGCATTTGGCGGATTTTAACATACGCGCCACCAAAAAGGTGTGTGCTTATTTGAACATAGACACCCCGATAGAAGTTTTTTCTCAAATGAATTTGCAGTATAAAAAACCAACCGCTCCGGATGAATGGGCATTAAACGTTTCTTTGGCACTGCCAGGGATCACGGAATATTGGAACGCTCCGGGTGGCGCGGCTTTTTATGACCGCCAGAAGTATACGGATGCAGGTATTGAGATCAAATTTCAGAAAATGATTCTGGATGAATATCCACAAAAAGGTGGCCCGTTTGAGCCGGGACTCTCGATTATCGATGTCATGATGTTCAACAGCGTGGAAAACATTCAGGAAATGATGGATCATTACGAGTTTGTATGAGGACGGTGCAAATGAGAGAAATCGGCGGATATATGGAGCTGGAGCACTTCACTGGTGAGGAATATCACAAAGGTGCTTTGCGGTTTAATACGGCAACAAATGCACTTTTGTGGTTGCTAAAAAAACGTCATTATAAAACCATTTATTTCCCGGACTTTTTGTGCAAATCAGTGTTTACGGCTGTAACAGAGAAGACGAATTTGGAGATTCAGTTTTATACGGTGGATGAAAATTTTCAGCCCATATTAGAGAAGGATTTTTCTAAACAAGCAGTTCTTTATGTGGTCAACTATTATTCAAGCTTCGATTATGATTCTTTGAAGAGAATAAAAGCAAAGGCTGAACATATTATCGTGGATAATGTGCAAGCCTTTTTTCAGCGGCCCTTGCCCGGTGTAGATACATTATATTCCTGTCGTAAATGGTTCGGCGTACCGGATGGTTCCTATTTGTACACAGATATTCCATACAAAGAGGATTTGGTTCCTATGAGCGTTGGCTCATTGATGGACCACCTGGTGGGACGCTGGGAGAATGGCGCAAATGCTTGGTATAAGGATTTTCAGCGCGGTGAGGTGCAATTACAGCAGGAACCTTTGGCAGAAATGTCGCTTTTGACACGTAATTTATTATGCGCGGTGGATTATACTGCAGTGGCAGCTCGTCGTCAGGAGAATTTCCGGGTTTTGGCTTCGTCCTTTGACGATGTCAATTTACTGAAAAGGCGGATTGTAGGGGTTCCTTTTATGTATCCATTACGGCTTCGTGAAGAGCAGGCACAATACGTTCGAAGCAAGTTGTTGGAGTCAAAAATTTACATTCCAATTTTGTGGCCGAATCTAGATAGAAACGGTGAGCAGTTGAGTCGGAGTATTTTGCCTTTGCCGGTGGATCAGCGATATACGCAATTCGATATGATGTATTTAGCGGAGCGATTGAATGAGGTGCTTTCATGGAAATAATAGGAAAAATCGTGCGTCTGCGCGCGGTCGAACGCCGAGATCTTTCTTTGTTGAGAGATATGATAAATGACCCTTGGATAGAATCCATGACAGAAGGATGGCATTTTCCTGTTTCAGAAGAGATGCAAGAAAAATGGTTTCAATCCTTGAGTGATAGAAAAGAGTTGCGATGTGTAGTTGATATAGGTGGAAACGCCGTGGGTCTAGTTGGACTGTACGAAATCGATTGGAAAAATCGTAGTGCAGGTATTTATTACAAAATGGACCGTTGTTTGCAACATAGAAAGCGCGGCGACACGTTGGATGCAGTTTCAAGTTTGATTGATTATTCTTTTAGAGAACTGGGAATGAATGTGATTCATGCGGAGGTTCTTTGTGAAAATGAAAAATCTCGTAGGTTGTTAGAAAATCTTGGCTTTTTTCAAGAAGGAATTATCCGTCAAAGGGTTTATAAAGGTGGAAAATTTCATGATCAATGTATTTTCTCCCTTTTAAAGGCTGAATACGATCAAGGGAATGAAGAGTAAATGGTAAGTGATAGACTTCCAAAAGTAGATGTGTTTTTAAGCTCCTACAATCATGTGGATTTTTTGAGAGAAAGCATCGATAGTATTTTGCAGCAGAGTTATCGAGATTTTGTTTTGACCATTGTGGACGATGGGTCTACCGATGGCAGTCAGGATGTTATTAGAAGTTATGATGACCCAAGGATAAAAAAGATTCTGTTAGAGGAAAATACGGGCTGTGGATATTATCAAGATGTTTTGTCGTCCATGACGGCAAAATATGTTGCAATCGCTCATTGTGATGATCGATGGATGCCGGACAAGCTGGAAAAACAGGTGGCCTTTTTGGACGCTCATCCGGATGTAGCGGCCTGCTTTACACAAGTTCAGGTGATTGATGAAGAGGGAAAGCCGCTAGAGGATGAAAAACATGTTTACTATAGCATGTTTCAACAGGAGAATCGTTCTCGTTTCGAGTGGCTCCGTTTCTTTTTTGATAAGGGAAACTGCCTATGTCATCCAAGCGTTTTGATTCGGAAAGATGCCTATTTGCAGTATGGGCTTTTCACAAATGGGCTATCAGGCATTCCAGATTTTATACAATGGGTGCGTCTTTGCCATCATGCGGAGATTTGGATTTATCCTGAAATGTTGTCTTGTTTTCGTGTTCGGAAAAACGAGCAGAATACCAGTGGAGATGCTGCCGAAAAGCATTACCGAAATTTTATTGAACAGTATTTAACACTCGGTGAATATGTGGATTTTAATTGTGCCGAAGAGTTTTTAAAAATTTTTCCCGAATGCCAAAAGTATCAAATTGACGGTGATATTCTTTTGGAGTATGCTTACGCGCGTGTTCTTTTGGAAAGAGAACATTCGCCAGCGAAACATCTCTATGCTTATCAACTCCTTTATAACTTAATGCAGACTTCCGAATCCAGACAAAAATTGGAAACATTGTATGGGTATACTCAACGTATGTTTGAGAAGGAGAAACAGCGGGAAGATATTTTTTCTCTAATCCCAGCAAGCAGCTTTATGGATGCAGTACTCTACTATGATGTCGGTAACGGATTTGATGAACAACATTGTTTGCGCCAACGAGTCTATATTACACATGAAGAGAAATTTTTTGTTAGATTTCAATTGCCCCAATTTAGTGAAAATGTAAAATCGCTTCGCTTTGATCCCGATTGTAATTTTTGGCGTATCTGTCGCAATTTGAGAGTAAAAGTAAATGGAGTGTCTGAGACCGTAAGTGCTCTTGGGGCAATTCGGCAGGAGAATTGGGATGTTTTTGAGACGCTTGATTCACAGTATCTCATCAAATTGCACCAAGAGATTGTGGGATTGGCATGGATTGAAATTGAAGGGGAGTGCCGGCAATTTTCGGCTTATCAGAAAGAGAAATACTGGATAGAACGGAATATGGAACAGGAGAAAACGATAGCCGTTTTACAAGAAAAACTTACAGTTCAGTCTCAGCAAAAGCAGTCTTTGGAGCAGAAAAGCAAGTGTGATCGGGAACACATTGAACAATTGGAAAAAGAAATCTTGCGCCTAAACGACAGTATGCGCAATCACCCGGTAAAAACGGCGCTTCACATTCTGTTGAAAAAAATTTGAAATGTAAAAACATTAAATATTAGGAGAGAGTTTCATGACGTTTGATTTTTGCTTCGCTACGTACAATTCGTCCAAGTGGCTTGATGGATGCGTAAAGGCCTTGGCAAATTTGGATTACGACAAAAAACAAGTAAGTCTATATTTTGCTGACAACGCCTCACAAGATGATACCGTCGCGCATTTGGAGAAGTTGAAAGAAAAGTACGGCTCATTGTTTGGTGCATTTGAAATTTTGCCCCAATCCGAAAATAAGGGATTTGGAACTGCAAGCAATGCAGCCGCTCGCGCTGGCCATGGAGATTATGTATTCTTTTTCAATGTTGATACAGAAATTTTCCCGGACGCTCTGACAAAATTGGAAGCGGAAATCAAAGTCAGTTCTTCGGAATGGGGCGCGTTTGAAATCCGCCAGTTCCCGTATGAACACCCTAAGTATTATTTCCCCGTTACCATGGAAGTCTCTTGGGCCAGCGGAGCAACTTTCATTGTGCGCAGAAGTGTTTTGGAAGAAGTAGGTGGATTCGATGAGACCATCTTCATGTATGCGGAAGATGTTGAGCTCAGTTGGCGAATTCGCCTGCATGGCTATAAGATTAAATATGTTCCGGCGGCCATTACCTATCACTATGTTTATAAAGAGGCTGGCGAGATTAAACCGCACCAAGTTGCAGGTTCCATTACGGCTAATTTGATTGTGCGTGCGAAATACGGCACTCATAAGGATATCCAAGAGTGGCATGAGTTATTTGAGGAAATGCGCCCACATTGGGCGAAGGTACCAGGCGTACCAGAGCTTATTGATCGTCAGCTCAAGAAAATTCACTCGAATATGCCAATGTACCGCAAATTCTATAAGGACTATGTGGAGCATTCGAATTTTACGCCTACATTTATGGGGTTTGATTACGAATTTGCACGTGAAGGAGCATTTTATAAAAATCACCTTCCAAAAAATGGTCCCAGAATTTCGGTGGTCGTTCGTACCTATCGTCGTCCGAAAGTGCTGGCTTTGACATTGGAGAGCTTGCGTTATCAGACATACAAAAACTTTGAGGTTATCGTCGTGGAAGATGGCGATGTACCTATGGCGAAGGAAACTGCCGAAAATGCAAAAAAATGGTTGGATCTTCGCTATATTCCGGCAGGTAAAAGTGTTGGTCAGTGTGAGGCGGGAAATATCGGCTTGCGCGCTGCAACCGGAGATTATCTGTGCTTTTTGGATGACGATGACTATTTCTTTGCAGAGCATTTAGAAGTGTTGGCCTGCTTGGCTGAAGAAAACCCGGATGCCGGTTTGGTGGTAGCAGGCTCTATCGAAGCCAAGACGATTTACAACAACGAAGATCATACGGATTTTACTTATGTTGTAAAACGTAATTTTACGCAGAAAAGTATTGAAGCATTTGAAATCTGCACGGATAATCTGTTCCCCATTCAGGCCCCTATTTTTAAAAGGGAATTGTTTGAAAAATACGGCGGATTGGATTTGCGTTTGGATGGCTTGCACGATTGGGATCTCTGGGTTCGCTACTATTGCCATACGAAGTTTGTAACAACTCAGAAAGTGACCAGCATTTATAAAATCCCCGCTGATATGCAGCAAAAAGAAAAACGCGACGCGTTTATCAATTACCATCGTAAAATTGTTTATGAGAACTTTAAAAATTATCAAATTACCCTGACTGCGCAAGATTTGCACCGAGTTGTTTGGACGCCGGAAATGGCCGAAAAAAATATGAAGAAACAAAATGAGCTCAAAGATCATGAGGCGGCTCTTCGTCAGAGTGCTCTGGAAATCAGCCAGTCCAATTCTTGGAAGGTAATGGCCCCAATTCGCATTTTGTTCAATATGATTCGGATGTTTTTGAATCTTTTGCAGCTTGTGGTCAACAGGTGTTTGGGCTTTTTGGGGAGACTGTTCTATGATTCGGCGATGGGATGGAACAAACTTGCTGATAAAGTGGGGCCACAGAAACCGAATTTGCAAAAGGCTTCTGTGGAACAATTGCATTCTTTTGTGATTTTGGCAAAGAAATCATTGAGTTTGAAAGGACCGGCCTTTTTCAAAAACCTGCTAAAAAAGTGAAGAGGAGAATGAACCGGTGCAGAGCACAAGGATGACCCGGCAAAAAGAATATTTGCTTTTGTTGTTTTTGTTACTTGGAACGTGTATGGTACTCTATGTCCCTTTTTGGACGGGCGATTACTATTATGCGTTTTTAGATGCGAACAACGATACATTTCAGTCGTATCTTCCTGTTTACCAGATGATTGTGCACAAACTTAGACTGGGCGATTTTTCTTTGATGGATATGACCAGTGGCATGGGGGCAAATATTCTCTCAATGCAAATGGTGATTTTTGATCCATTTGCAATTGTGCTGTATGCGGTTGGGATGCTATTGGGGGCGGATACAGTACCGGCGGCTCTTATCTGGGTACAAATTTTGAAAGTGATTTGTGCAGGATTGGCCTGTCATTTGTTCTTGTCATGCTTTCAATTACCCAGATACTCCCGCGTTGTTGCAAGCTGGATATATGCATTTTCGGCATTTATGGTAGGCGGTATAGGGCAGCACTATATGTTTGCGACGGCGCCTGTCTTTATGGCTCTGATTTTATACCTGATTGAAAAAAGTTGGGATTGCCGAAAGGTGATTCCAGTACTGGCAGTCTGTGTATGCGTACTTGGAGTTTGGAGCGTATATTTTTGCTATATGACGCTTTTGGCCGCTGGATGCTATGCGATTTTGCGATTTTTTCAGCGCGCACCAAAGATTTCCTTGGCAAGGGTCGTTTCCTGGTTTGCTCCGTTGCTGGCGAGCGTTGTCATTGGAGTTTTGTTGGCTGGTGGGATCTTAATTCCCACAGTATATCAAATGCTGACGGTATCCACTCGGATTTCTGATACAGGCGAGAGCTGGCTCGGAAAGATGTTGCAGCCGCATTCGCTTTCTTGGTTGAAAACTTTTTTCCTTCGTTGGTTTTCGGAGCAAGCAGAAGGGACGATGAATCGGTGGCAGGGGGATAGAACTCATTTTAACTCGCCCCATTTGTATTTTTCAGCATTATTATGTGTATGTCTGCCTCAATATGTTGCCGCAATTTGGAAGGGTGAACGCGGTAGGACTAGGTCGGTTACTTTGGCTGCGTTGTTGTTCGCCGCGCTTTCTTTTGTCGTGCCTGTGACAGGTATCGTTTTTAATGCTTTTGTAGAATATACAGCGCGGTATGTATTTGTCTTCCTTCCCGCGTTCGCGTTTATTATTGCGTATGTATTAGCGGCAGCTTGGCAAAAACATTTTTTCTCAAAGGGTGCTGCATTGGTCACAATAGGCGGTGTTTGTGTAGCCGTTATGCTTAGTAATTGGTCTGAGCGAAGACTGCTTTCGGTGGCTCTCGCGGTTGATTATTTGGCAATCATAGGTGCGCTCGTGGGGGTGTTTCTGCTATCGAAGGAGCGGATACAGCAAAAGCGCTTGATTCAATGTGCTTTGTTTGGAATTGTAGGAATTGGCGTTGTGAACGAGAGCGTAGCCGGTTTGTATATCAGTCGGAATGCAGTTTCTTCTCAGGTATATAAAGATGGATATAATACGCAGACGGCGGATTATATGGAGCAATTAAATGCGGAGAATCCTTCTGCATTTATACGAATGGAAAATAATTTTACTGGCTGGGGAAACTTTTCTGTATATGACAATTCTATGGCACAACGTTTTCGAGGAACGAGCTTTTACAACAGTATTGTCAACAAGAATCTTCAGGCTTTCCGCGAAACCTTTGGGGATGGAATAAGTAAGACTTCAGGATATTACAGCATTGGTGTATTTGGCCGTCCAATGGATGATACGATTGCGGATCTTTTGGGAATTCAGTATGTATTTTCCAATTATCCTTCAAGGGAGCAGGGCTGGAAGCTGATATATGATTACAATGATAATAAATACGGTTCCTTTGCTCCAGGGTATATGTATTTAAATGAATCAGTCAATACTGCTGGATTGTTGTTTTACTCATGGTATACAGAGCAGACACTTGATTCCATGACCAGTGTGGAACGTCAGGCGGCACTTGCATTCGGTACTTCTTTGAACCAGGAAGCAGAGAATGTTCCCATGGAGACGCCCAATGAGCTAAAATCGGTGGATGCGATTCAGAATATTGCAGTCACTGAGTGGGCTTCACAGGCGGCGGATGGTACTTATGAGATATTGCCTATTATGGGAACAGAGCAGTCATTGAATGCGTATGATTTATCCAATGGTTTGACGTTGAACTTTGATGAGCAGCAGCTTGCCAAAAAAGACCGTAGATCCTGGTTATCTTTTGACGTGAAAAGCAAGCAATCGTCCGTTTTGACAGTTGCGATCGATATCGGAAACGGTTATGACACATTCTATTGGTCTAATAAAACCGTGTCTCTTGGCGAAAATGAGCAGCAAACGGTGACAGTGGCATTGCCTACGGATACGGTGCAGGTGACTTTATGCCTGCAGAGTGCAGAATCCGTTCAAGTGGAGAATGTACAAGTATTGGCGACAGATGGAAAAGGCTACTCGAACGAAGGAGTGGTATTGAAAAATCCGGCCATGGGAGGAAGAATTGAAGGTAGTGTAGAGACTCAGCAACCTGCAATTTTACTGATTCCTGTTTTTTATGAGCCTGGATGGACTGCCGTTGTGGATGGAGAGCCCGCTGATATTCTGATTGCAGACAAAGGGTTCTGTGCTTTGGAACTTTCACAGGGAACGCATACGGTGGCTTTGATTTATGATACCCCTGGGATAAAAGCAGGAATGTTGTGCAGTGCAGTGGGCGGGATTGCTTGGTTGATTCTGGTAGGCTGGAGCTGGCGTTTTAAAAAAAGAATTTAGATGGCGTTGGTCTTGAACCAAAGATTAAAACATGATATGCTGGTATAGCTATAAATATATTTTTGTATAATCGAGGGGATTCACTTGGATATTATGCCGAATAATCTGGGACGTCAGTTTCAGTTACATGCGCAAGAATATGAGCAGAAAGCAATAGAGGTTCTTCGCAGCGGGTGGTATATTTTAGGCAAAGAAGTTTCCGCATTTGAGAAAGAGTGGGCTGCTTATATAGGTTCGCAATACTGTGTAGGCGTTGCAAGCGGATTAGATGCATTGTGGATGAGTTTCCGTATTTTGGGTATTGGTGCCGGCGATGAGGTGATCGTTTGCGCCAATGCTTATATTGCCTGTGTAATGGGAATTTCCATGAACGGGGCTACACCGGTTTTTGTAGAGCCGGATGAATATGACAATATCGATGCAGAAAAAATTGAAGCGGCTATCACAGAAAAAACACGTGGAATTCTTGCTGTACATCTGTATGGACAGTCCTGTGATATGACCCGCATTATGGAAATTGCGCACAAGCATAATCTTCGTGTAGTGGAAGACTGCGCTCAAAGCCATGGAAACCATTGGCATGGAAAAACAGTTGGTACGTTTGGTGATATTGGCTGTTTTAGTTTTTATCCCAGCAAAGGATGCGGCGCGTTTGGAGATGCGGGCTGTATTGTGACGGATAATGAGGAAATAGCGGACAAGTTCCGTGTGTTCCGAAATTATGGAAGCCGTGTGCGTTATCAAAATGAGGTTGTGGGAACCAACAGTCGTTTGGATGAGCTGCAGGCGGGGCTTCTTCGTGTCAAGCTGAAACACTTGGATGAATTTAACGCAGAGCGGTGCAAGATTGCTGCGCGTTATGATGCGGAAATCACAAATCCACTTGTTCATGCTCCAAAAATTCGTCCGGGAGCGGACTCTACATGGCATCAATACGTAGTCCATGTACCTGGACATCGCGATGCGCTGGCAGCTTATCTGAAGGAGCACGGAATTGGAACCATTATTCATTATCCAATTCCCCCACATTTGAGTCAGGCATATGCTTATCTTGGCTTAAAAAAGGGTGACTTCCCCATTGCGGAACAGTATGCCAATGAAGTATTGAGCCTTCCTATGTACAATGGAATGACAGAGGAAGAGCAAAGTTATGTGATTGAATATATAAACAACTACGCGGTGTCAAAGTAAAGCAGAGATTATTTAAGGTCGAATATAAAAAATAGAAAGGGCAAGATACGTATGCGATTGCGCAATTTGCAACAGAAGGATGTTCCCTTCATTTATGAATGGATGAAAGATCCTTCGGTCAATTGTTTTTTTCGCTTTGATGCCGAGCAAGTAAGTTTGGAGACGGTTCAGGATTTTGTCTCCAACGCACAGGCGCAAGAAGAGAACCTTCATTTGGCGTGTGTGAATGAAGAAGATGAATATCTTGGCACGATTAGTTTAAAGCATATTGATCAAAAAGATAAGACTGCAGAGTATGCAATCAGTTTTCGAAAGTGTGCGCACGGTACGGGAGCTGCCCGATATGCAACAAAAGAAATTTTACGTATTGCATTTGAAGATTACCGTTTAGAAAAGGTTTATTTAAACGTATTAACGGAGAATGTTCATGCCTGTCATTTTTATGAAAAAGTAGGTTTCCACTATGAGGGATGCTCTCGTAGCCAAATCTCCATCGCTGGAAAAAGGAGAGATTTAAATTGGTATGGAATGACGAAGGAGGACTGGACGTGCACGAGATAAGCCAAGTTAGAATGTTGGAATTTCCGCAGCGCGGGGACGAGCGTGGACATTTGGTAATTGTTGAAGGAATGCAGGATGTTCCTTTTGAGATTAAACGCATTTTTTATATTTATGGATCTGATGCGGATGTCGTGCGTGGGCAACATGCAAATCGGCGCACGCAGTTTGTCTTAATCAATGTTGCGGGGCAGAGTAAGGTAAAAGTGAAGGACGGAAAGGGAAATGAGGCGATTTTTAGTTTAAATCGTCCACATACGGGAATTTATCTTCCCAGGATGGTCTGGAAGGACATGTACGATTTCTCTCCGGATTCCGTTTTGTTGGTACTGGCCAGTGAACATTATGATCCTGCCGAGTATATTCGTGATTATGATGTGTTTGTAAAGGAAGTAAATTAAAATGCCTAAGCTTTCCATTGTGGTTCCCGTCTATTTTAATCAGGACAATTTGGTGCCTCTTTATAAGGATATCAAAGAAAAGGTTTTTGATGTGGCTCCGTTTGAGTGTGAGGCTGTCATGGTGGATGATGGTTCGAAAGATGAAAGCTGGACGGTTTTGCAGCAGCTTGCTCAGCAGGATTCACGTATAAAACCGATAAAACTGTCCCGTAATTTTGGAAGTCACGCGGCTATTCTATGCGGTTTATCACATGCGACAGGAGATTGTGCTGTCGTGAAGGCGGCGGATTTACAAGAACCTACGGAAATGGTGCTCGAGATGTATGAGCGCTGGAGAAAGGGAAGCAATGTAGTCCTTGCGGTAAGGCAGGACAGACAGGAAAGTTTTGGACAAAAGTTATTTGCAGGGCTTTATTATTGGCTGGTAAGAAAAACCGCTCTTCCGCAGATGCCCAAAGGTGGTTTTGACACTTTTTTGGTGGATCGCAAGGTTATTGAAGTTCTGGAGCGTATGGACGAACGCAACAGTGCCATCACCGGGCAAATTTTGTGGAGTGGTTTCAAGACGGACACAGTATATTATGTTCGTCGAGCAAGGGAAATTGGAAAGAGTCGGTGGACTTTGAAAAAGAAGGTTCGCCTAGTAGCGGATACCTTGTTTAGCTTTTCCAACTTGCCTATCACAATTGTAACGACAGTAGGAGCTTTGTCGTTTGCAGGGGCTCTTTTGTGGGCAGTCATAGTAGCTATTTTTAAACTTCTTGGAAAAATCGGTGTATCTGGATGGACAACGTTATTTATTTTCCAGTTGTTTAGTTTCGGTGTGATCATGATGACACTGGGCCTTTTGGGCGGATATCTGTGGCGTACCTTTGATGCCAGCCGTAATCGTCCTGTGTACATCGTGGAAGAAAAATATCGGACGAATATCGAGAGGGAGAACATTTCGACGGAATCCCAAACAGAAAAGATAGCAGATGATGTGGAGGGAAAGCAGGTAAATGTCCCAAATTGAGAAACGACAAAAGTATCGTATTCCCCCCGCTGGAATTGCCTTTCTAGGCGGTGTTTTGATTTCATTTATATATGTTTCCCTTTTTTATCCGGACACGTATGTTTATGATAGTGCCCATTATTGGGCTTTGTCATATGGTTTTGCGGATGAACAGGGGAATTTGAGTTTGGCTGCCTATCCATCGGACTTTCGTGGGTATGTTTTTCCTTTGTATTTGTTTTTATCACGGGTATTTAGCCATTGGCTGGGGATATCGGATTCTCTTGGATTTATTTGTTTGGTTGCGGTGTCCGTTAGTTTTATTTTAACCATTGTGTTTCCTTATTTAATGGACTGGCGCGAAAAAAATTCGTGGGATTTTTTAAAAAGATGGATTCCGCTATTTTTGGTTTTGTTTTTTTGGCGTGGTTTGTTAGTGTATCCATTGTCTGATTTTTATTCGCTGGGATTTACACTGGTCGCATGTGCACTTTTTAAGTGGCTCTACAATGATCATCGGGTGTGGTGGAGTGAGATTCCTGCATCGATTCTAATAGGTGTTTTTCTTTATGCGGCGTATAATACTCGAACCATTTATCTTTTTGCTGTAATCGTCTTTGCCTGTTTGATATGCTTGCGCTTTTTGAAAGAGGGGCGTTTAGGAGCTGGAAAAAATGTAATACGATTGGTATGTATTGTGGCAGGATGGTTTTTATTGGCGGCTCCTCAGATATGGATCAATCATCGGTATACAGGTACATGGTCTCTTTGGGGTGTTGACACGACCGATATGTTTTCAGCGGGCCTTTTTTCTTTTCAATTGTTCAACGGGTTGACCGTTGATCGGTATGAAACGCTTTTAACTCCTAACGACTTTGGGAATATTCCGAATATATATTTCTATGATGACGTGGGCCTACAGATTATCAAATCTATCGGAAATTATGAGGGAACTCTTTGGGAATACATCCGTTTGTTTTTTACTTATCCATTGGAAGTGATAGGAATTTATTTTCGGCATCTAGCTAATCTTTTGAATCCTGTATACGGAGAGTGTTACATTTCAAATCTTCACCAATTTAAGATTCATGTTTCTGTATTTAATTATATTTTGATGGTATTTACTGCAATTGGTGGGGTTGATTTATTACAAAAATATCGCTGTATTTATGAAAATCAGGCGGGAAAGAGAAAAACAAAGATTTTGATTGCTTCATTTTTTGAAGATACTTCTCTTTGGTGGGTCATTATTTTCCCATGTTTGGCAATTATTCCGGGTGCTCCCGAAGTAAGATTCTTTTTTCCGGCATATGTGTGCATGTATGGCTTGTTGGCGTTTAAAATTCAATGGAAAAGAGTGGCACAGTGCATAACGACTCATCCAATTCAGACAATTTTGTGGTCCGTTGTGGGATTGGTTGTTTTGAGTTGTGTGTGGAGCGACACTTTTGCAAATGCTTCAACAAATGTTTGGTTGTTTTTGTGATATGGATTTATCCTTGGTAAGGTAGAATCTTGCAACCATGCGTATGAGGTAAAACTATTTTTATTATTGGCGAGGAGGACTTGCGTGAGTAAGGCAAGTAATATTAAAACATATCTGCTTTTACATGGGTTGATGCTTTTATTTAGTTTATCGCCTGTGTGTTCAAAACTGGCAGGACAGCAATCCTTTTTGTCTTTTCGCTTCTTTTTGTTTTATGGACTTGTCATTGTGATCCTTGGAATTTATGCGATTCTTTGGCAGCAGGTCATTAAGCGCATGTCTCTTACGGCCGCTTATGCCAATAAGGCGGTCACCGTGGTCTGGGGAATGTTTTGGGGCGCAATGCTATTCGGGGAAGAAATCACTTTACAGAAATGTATAGGTGCTGTAGTGATCGTGGCAGGTATAATACTGTATGCCTTCTCGGAGCAAAAGGAGGCGAAGTCCAATGAATGACTTTTCGTCTGTTTTGCCTTATGCATTAATTTCACTACTGGGGGTATTTCTCTCTTCGATTAGTCAGGTTATGCTAAAAAAAGCTTCCATGAAAAAGTATGCGAGTGTGTGGCAGGAATATTTGAATCCGTTGGTGATTTTTGCTTACGCGATTTTTTTTGGAACTACGCTTTTAGGCGTTCTTGCCTATAAAGGGATGCCGGTTTCTTTGGGCCCTGTTTTGGAAACCACGGCGTATTTCTATATCACATTATTTGGAGTGACGATTTTTCAAGAAAAACTGAATTTGAAAAAAGTGGTGGCTCTGGTATTGATTATTGGCGGAATTGTGCTTTATGCGCTTGGCTGAAAATTAAAAAACCGTTGCGGTAGTACGCAACGGTTTTTTTGTTGTAACCAAAGAAAATATCAAGATACAAATTTATTTGAGCCTTTTGTTGCTTGTAATTTATAAAAAAATAAATCCGAACCGTTTCGGTTCGGATTTATGATGGTGGAGAATTAGGGACTCGAACCCCAGACTTCCTGCGTGTGATGCAGGCACTCTAACCAGCTGAGCTAATCCTCCACAGCGGAATTTATTATAGCATGATTTGAGAAATTTGTCCACCCTTTTTTCAAAAAAATTCGTGACAAGATTCATTTTTGATATAAGTAGCCTTTTTGTTGCAAAGCATTTAGCACGCATTCCCGCTGTGCGGGCGTGGGACAGGAGAGCGTATGCAAATGAACATCTCCCGTGAGAGTGCACAGTGGTTGCGCGTCCTGTTCTTTTAAGGCCTGCCAAAAAAGATCAGCATCGTAACGACTAAAAATTTGCAATTGTCCGGATAATTGACCATAGACAGGATGTTCCACCACCACATCCAGAATTCCACAGCCGCAGTCCACAATTGTGTACAACTCATCCAGCAGGGAATCTTGTGAGTGCCGGCAAGCGACGGTTACCCGATCTCCCGTAGGAGCGGTCTGTAACATATAACCTCTAGGCGTGGCCAGTACCGGCGTTCCGGCAGCACGCAGCAACGCCACATCGCCGACTACAATTTGACGACTGACGCCTAACTCGCGCGCCAACTTACTGGCGCTGATGGGGGCATGACTATTTTTTAAGGAAAGGATAATGGCCTCACGCCTTTGAGATGATGTCATTCAACTTCCTGCTTTCTTTTAGTGGGTGAACCAGTGCTTACAAGGCTCAAGTGTATATGGAGCCTTCCATGGAGCTATTATAGCATTTTTTCTCAGAAAATACCCTGTTTTTTCATGTTGTATTCACAAATCACTCTGTTTTTTTTCATAAAGAAACGCTACAATAATAGCATGGCCCCAATTTAGTGTATGGCCATGAAATGAGGAGTGAATTAAAATGAATCAGGACCCTAAAATCCCCAAGCGAAGTCCATATCTTTACTATGCAATTGTGGCTTTGGTTGTCATGATGCTGCTGAATGTTTTTGTAATGCCGAAAGTGAACAATGCACAAGTTACGCAGGTGGATTATAGCACGTTTCTTCAGATGATTGATGACGGAAAAGTAGATGCGGTTGAGTTGGACGAGGAAGGACAGGAGATTTTGTTCTCTTCGACCGATGAAAACGGTCGCTCTGTCTATTATTCTACAGGCGTATGGCCAGATGATAATTTGGTAGAACGTTTGAGCGAACATCCCAATATCAAATTTAATCGCGTGGTGCCACAAGAGAATAGCTTTTTAATGACATTTTTGTTGACATGGTTGTTCCCAACATTACTTTTGATGTTGCCCTTGATTTTGCTCTCCCGCTATATGCAAAAAAAGATGGGCGGAAATTCCATGATGTTTGGTATGGGAAAGTCCGGCGCGAAAATGTATGTAGCTAGTCAGACAGGCAAGACATTTGCGGATGTGGCTGGCGATGAAGAAGCAAAAGATGCTTTAGCTGAAATTGTGGACTTTTTGCATAACCCGGCAAAATACAATTCTATTGGCGCTAAGATGCCAAAGGGCGTATTATTGGTAGGCCCTCCGGGTACAGGTAAAACGCTTTTGGCGAAAGCCGTAGCGGGTGAGGCGGGCGTGCCTTTCTTCTCCATTGCCGGTTCCGAATTCGTGGAAATGTTCGTAGGTCAGGGCGCGGCTCGTGTGCGTGATTTGTTTAAGCAGGCCAAGGAGAAGGCACCATGCATTGTGTTCATTGATGAGATTGATACCATCGGTAAAAAGCGTGACGGTTCCGGTATTGGCGGAAACGACGAACGTGAGCAGACTTTGAACCAGTTGCTGAGCGAGATGGATGGCTTTGACGGTTCGTCCGGCGTTGTGATTCTGGCGGCCACCAACCGGCCTGAAACCCTGGATAAGGCGTTGCTGCGCCCCGGCCGTTTTGACCGTCGTGTGCCCGTAGAATTGCCTGATTTGAAGGCTCGAGAGGCTATTTTGAAAGTCCATGCCAAGAAGGTAATGATGTCCGACGATATCGATTATAGCGCGATTGCTAAGGCCACGGCGGGCTGCTCCGGTGCAGAGCTGGCAAACTTGGTCAATGAAGCTGCTCTGCGGGCAATCAAACAAAACCGTCGCATTGTAACTCAAAGCGATTTGACCGAATCAGTCGATGTGATTGTGGCGGGTTACCAGCGTAAGAATGCCGTGTTGACGCAGCATGAAAAAGAGGTAGTTGCATACCATGAAGTAGGACACGCTCTGGTAGCTGCGAAACAGTCTAATTCGGCGCCGGTCACCAAAATTACCATTGTTCCGCGTACTTCGGGCGCGTTGGGATATACTATGCAGACCCCCGATACAGATACTGTTTTGCTGTCCAAAGAAGAGGCTTTGGCAAAAATTGCTACCCTCACTGGTGGCCGAAGCGCAGAAGAACTGGTCTTTGGCAGTGTCACCAGTGGTGCTTCTAACGACATTGAGCAGGCTACCAAGCTGGCTCGCAGTATGGTTACACGTCTGGGTATGAGTGAGACCTTTGACATGACTGCTCTGGAGACAGTGAACAACCAATATTTGGGCGGAGATGCCGCTCTGGCATGCAGTGAAACCACCAGCGCGCAAATTGATAAAGAAGTGGTCGGATTAATTCGTCAGGCCCATGAAAAAGCAATTAATATTCTTAAGGAAAACAACGATAAGCTTCATGAAATTGCCCATTATTTGTTGGAAAAAGAAACCATTACAGGCGATGAGTTCATGGCGATTCTGAATCAGTAAAAACAAAAAGAGAGGCGGTGTTTAAACCGCCTCTCTTTTTTTATTTTTGTAAATCATCCTGGTCTTCTGGGAAAGGTTCACGGGGCTCTTCTCCTGCAGGAAATTCCATTTCCTGCGTTTCTTGATTGTCTTCAAAGGAAGAAAAATCTTTTGGAGCAACACCCATTTCTGGCTCATCTTCTTCATCTGAGGCCGCGGCATAAACCGTATCCTTGATTTGATTGACAAATTCTCCAGCTTGATCCTTTACCTTTTCCATTACATCGGGAGCTTTTTCCACTACCTTAGAAGCCACGGCAACCCCAGCATCGGCAACCGCCTTTCCGGCGCCAACAAGAGCGCGTCCGGCCTCTCCAAGTGCAGAACCAACTTCCTCTGTGTTGACTCCCATTTTGCCAGCCGTTTCTTTCACCTTTCCGCGGGTATCGCTCCAAACATCGCTGGCGGCTCTCTGCACATTTTCTACAATTTCCGAAACCGCATTTCGCGTAGGTTCAGAAGGTTCAACCGTGGTCTCCACTTGCTCTTCGTAATAAGGCTGAGGCTCTTCCTGGGCATCCGTAGCAGGGGATGCAGAAAGATCTTCTTGCTGCAAAGAGTCCATCTCTTTGTTTTCTTCGTATTTTTTTGCAACTTTCACGGCAACAGCAGCTACGGCCGCAGCCGCACCGATCCCAATCACTTTGCTCAAAAAACTCATACAATCGCTTCCTTTCTCGAATCCCTGAGAACAGGCCTTCTATTTCCATTATAACTTACGGGGCAACACTTGCAAGAAAATTTTTCGTGAACAATTAAGCTCTTTTGTGAAAAAAAGAAGGCTTTTTTGTGTACTGTGTCAAAAAATTATTTGATGCCCAGTGCACGCCGCACTCGATAGACGACATAGGAAAAAAGATTTCCGATCATCCAAAATTCGATGTGGATATAATGGGGAAGATTTTTGAATTGAAATTTCGGCTTTTCAATTTTGGGGATAGCTTGAAACGCCTCACGTGCGCCTTTGATATAGGGAGTCCAAAATCCACGCAATCCAAACATAAGAACTTTTAAAAGATATCCCATCACTAGAGGCAAAAAGTTCAGGATAAACATGAACAGAGGCATATTTTTATAAGGCAGAAGAATGCTGTTGCGGCCACTTTGCACACTTTTAAATTCATTATAGCGTACTGCTCCTGTAGTGGCACCGCAGATATGGTAACATTTCGCAGCGGGGCAGTACATGTTTTTGTATCCCATACTGTTGGCACGCCAAGAAATATCCACGTCCTCGAAGTAGGCAAAAAAAAGTTCATCAAATAGGCCAATCTCATCCAGAATGCTTTTGCGATAGAGACTGGCACCGCCACAGGCAGAAAAAATACGCTGGGGCTTTTGATAACGGCGCCAATACATGCCGTCTCCACGTTTACAAGCCCAACCTAAAATGGTTACATAGTCACCGGCGTCATCTGCAAGGTCACGTTCAAAATGCCGGATCATCAAACTTTGCACCGCAAAAATACGCGGGTCTGTTTCCGCCATAGCAATGAGTTGTTCTAGCCAATCCGGTTCAGCAAAGGCGTCATTATTAAAGAGAACAACATAAGTTCCTTTGGCAAGACGAATGCCTGCGTTTACTGCGGCAGAAAATCCAGTGTTGTGATCATTTTTTACAAGGGTATATCGATCATGTCCCACATAACTTTCAGCAATCGCCAGACTCTCGTCTGTGGAACCATTGTCAATCACGATCAATTCAAAATCTTTTTCTGTTTGCGCCCAAATGGATTCAATGGAATCCCGAAGCCAACCAGCTCCATTTAAATTGGGGATCACGATACTTGCTTTCAAATCGTTTCCTCCGTTGCGTTGAGATACATTCAGTATAGCATAAACAGAAGAGCTGGTGCAACGGGCCTAAAAAAGCCTGCGGAAATCTTCCGCAGGCCCCCAAAATTATTTCAATGCATCCTGAATACTCTTCAAGACCGAGTCGCTGTCTTCGCAAACCACGATGACAATTTCACCGGAACTGAGCTGCTCTACCGTGCCGTTTTTGGCAATTTCATATTGGTCAGGTAAATAGTTTTCAAAACTGCGCTGCAAGTTGGACAAATAGTTCTCCAGAGTAGACCGAACGGCATCAGCACTACCGTCCTGAGGTTTAAAGATTCCCACCATATACGCTTTTACATTCATTAAAGAAATGCTGTAAGCATAGGTCCCCAAAGAAGCCAAATCATCACTGGAAAAACCAAGAGTGGTCATCTGCATTTCAATCATGGACTGCGTCTGTTCTTCATCCGCGCTATTAGGATTTAAGGTTAAAGTCGGCTGTTCTCCATTTTGTCCGGCAGTGATTGCATAACTTTGGTTCAAATCGTCGGAGCGACTTTCCATGATAATCGTTGTATAATCTTTGGCGGCAGTTTCGGAAGAAGAGCTCCCGCAGGCAGTCAGGCTTACGCACAAAGAAAGCGCAAGGATGGCAGCAATGAATCGTTTCATAAATCAATCTCCTTATTGGATTTTTGTCGCATTTATAGCGTGTTGTTATAGTATAACCAAAAAGTGGGAGAAATACAATCCTTTCCAATGAAAAAAGGCCATGCTAAGAAATTTTCTTGGCATGGCCTTTCAACCATTATTTTGCGTACTCAATTGCCCGTGATTCACGGATCACATTGACTTTGATTTGACCAGGATAATCCAAATCATCCTCAATTTTGCGGGAAATGCTATGAGCCAAAAGCACCAACTGATCGTCTGAAATTGCTTCCGGTTTGACCATGATGCGAACTTCACGGCCCGCTTGAATGGCGAAACTCCGTTCAACTCCCTCGAAGCTGTTGCAGATTTCTTCCAGTGTCTCCAAACGTTTAATATAGCTTTCCAGATTTTCGCGGCGAGCACCAGGACGTGCCGCACTAATTGCGTCAGCCGCCATGACTAAGAAAGCCAATGGAGTTTTCGGTTCTACATCGCCATGGTGTGCCTCGATTGCATGCACAACCGCAGCATTTTCCTTATATTTTTTAGCAATGTCGACGCCAATGCTGATGTGGCTTCCTTCGATTTCGTGGTCCAAAGCCTTTCCAATATCATGCAATAAGCCGGCGCGTTTGGCTTGTGTTACGTTCAAACCAAGTTCTGCGGCCATAATGCCAGACAAATAAGAAACTTCCAATGAGTGATTCAGTACATTCTGTCCATAACTGGTCCGGAAACGAAGACGACCCAATAGCTTTACAACGTCCGGATGGAGTCCATGCAGGCCTGCATCCATTACCGCTTTTTCGCCTTCGCGTTTCATAGTCAACTCTAATTCACGACGACATTTGTCCACGGTTTCTTCGATGCGCGCAGGATGAATGCGCCCATCACTTATCAGACGCTCCAACGTCATACGGGCAATTTCACGCCGCACAGGGTCAAAGCTGGACAATGTAATGGCTTCCGGGGTATCATCGATAATCAAGTCAACACCAGTGGCATTTTCCAAAGCCCGAATGTTACGGCCTTCACGGCCAATGATACGCCCTTTCATTTCGTCGCTGGGCAAGGGAACCACAGAAACGGTAGCTTCACTTGAATGGTCCGCAGCGCAGCGGGCAACCGCCTGACTAATCAATTCACGGGCGATAGCATCTGCCTCGTCCTTGGTCTGTGCCTCATAAGCGGCAATGTGCATGGCCTTTTCGTGGGTCAGTTCCTGATCCAGATTTGAGAGCAAAAGATGTTTGGCATCTTCACTGGAAAGTCCAGCAATGGTTTCCAAGCGCTCCAGTTCGCGTGTGCGAATCTGTTCTACTTCAGCCAATTTGGCCTCTGCCAATTCAGTGCGCTTTTGCAATTCTTCTTCTTTTTGCTCCATATTGGCCACTTTTCGGTCCAACGCCTCTTCTTTTTGGTCAAGGCGGCGTTCCTGTCTGGTCAATTCATTGCGGCGTTCTTTGATTTCCTTATCGGCTTCTGTTTTCATTTGAAGCGCGGCATCTTTGGCCTCTACAAGCGCTTCTTTACGCTTTTGCTGTGCTGTTTTCATGGCGTCGTTGACAAGACGCTTGGCTTCTTCTTCGGCACTGCCGATTTTAGCCTCTGCAATTTTACGGCGATGGGCAATTCCCGCGAAAAATGACAGGGATCCCACAACCGCGCTCAGCACGACAGCGATCGCGATGGTCGCCCATACTGGCATGTTCAGTCACTCCTATTCAATTCAATTCTTGCCCTGAAGCGCACAAACAATACACCTCCACACCATGTGTGGAAGTTGCTCGAAAGACAGTCTTCAGGTATGAATAAAAGTAATTTGCAGGGCAAAATGCCGTTTACAAGTCAAAATCTATGCGAAAAATCGGTCAAAAAGGCAAACAGCGTACCATTTGCCCTAAAATTACATTAAATCATGCTTTCTATTGTAAAGCCTGCCCAACACCTTGTCAAGAAATTGTTACAAAGCTTTCACAAAACCTGTAAGGGGAATTGGGCTTTTTTTGAAAAGCTGTTGCCCAGTCGCGGACAAAGACTTGACTTCTTAAAAAAACTGCTGTAAGATAAGGGCAACATCCCGCAAAAGCGTTGATGCGGACAACATGCGCGCACACGCCGCACAAGAGAGGATCGCCAAGCGCTGTAAGCGATCTTGCTGGACATGAGCGCATTACCACCGCAGAGCGCGGGGGAGAACCCCCGCCGGGCACGGCCCGTTACAGCCGGCAAAGAGTGGCGTTCTGTTTGGAATGCAATTCGGGTGGAACCATGGGCTTTTTTCAGCTCATCCCGTATGGAAGCATTACGGGATGAGCTTTTTGTTTTGTAAAGGGAGGAAAACGAAATGATTCAAGTAACGTTGAAAGATGGTGTCGTGAAAGAGTTTGAGGCCGGCGTTTGTCCGGCAGACGTTGCCAAAAGTTTGGGAATGGGCCTGTATAAAGCTGCTTGTGCTGCCCGTGTAGATGGAGAGACATGCGATTTGCGTACTCCTTTGGAAAAAGATTGCAATTTGGAAATTTTGACCTTTGAAGACAAAGATGGTAAACATGCTTTTTGGCATACGGCTGCCCATGTGATGGCCCAGGCAATTCAGCATCTGTGGCCTGAGGCAAAATTTGGTATTGGACCGGCTTTGGATGATGGATGGTATTATGATATTGGTGGTGTCGAGCCCTTTACGCCGGAGCAGTTTGCGGATATTGAAGCAGAGATGAAAAAAATCGTCAAAGCGGATCTTCCGGTGGAAAAACGTCTGATTTCGGTAGAAGAAGGTCGTGAACTGTTTGCAGGTCAGGACTATAAACTGGAGTTGTTAGAAGAATATGCACAGAAAGGCTGGCAACTCTCCGTTTATACGCAAGGAGATTTCACGGATTTGTGTGCAGGCCCCCATTTGATGAGCACAGGCGCATTAAAAGCTGTGAAAATTTTGAGCACAGCCAGCGCCTATTGGAGGGGCGATGCTTCCAGAGACAGCCTGTGCCGTGTATACGGTACCGCATTCCCGAAAGCAAGTGAGCTGGAAGCGCACTTAGCCATGTTGGAAGAGGCAAAAAAACGCGATCATCGTAAGTTGGGAAAAGAGCTCGGGTTGTTTGCTCTGATGGAAGAAGGACCTGGTTTCCCGTTTTTCCTGCCCAAGGGAATGGTGCTAAAGAATACATTGATCGATTACTGGCGTGAAGTGCATCACAAAGCTGGTTATCAAGAGGTTAGCACCCCGATGATTCTGAACCGCAGCTTGTGGGAACGCAGCGGTCACTGGGATCATTACAAACAGAATATGTACACTACGGTCATTGACGACACGGATTTTGCCATTAAACCTATGAACTGCCCGGGTGGCATGTTGGTTTACAAAACGCAGCCGCACTCCTATCGGGACCTTCCGCTGCGTGTGGGTGAACTGGGCCTTGTACATCGTCATGAACTTTCTGGCGCATTGCACGGTTTGATGCGCGTGCGTTGCTTCACGCAAGACGATGCGCACATTTTTATGATGCCCAGCCAGATCAAAGATGAGATTATTGGCGTAGTGCGCTTGATTGATCAGGTGTATTCGCTGTTTGGTTTTGAATATCACATTGAACTGTCTACAATGCCGGAAGATCATATGGGATCGTTGGCCGATTGGGAGATGGCTACCGATGCGTTGAAGGCTGCCATGGACGAGTTGGGACGCCCCTATGAGATCAACGAAGGCGATGGTGCATTCTATGGTCCGAAGCTGGATTTCCATCTGGTGGATGCCATTGGTCGTACTTGGCAGTGCGGTACCATTCAATTGGACTTCCAACTGCCAGAGCGTTTTGAATTAGAGTACACTGGTGAGGACGGCCAGAAACATCGTCCGGTTATGGTCCATCGTGTAGTCTTTGGTTCGATCGAGCGCTTTATTGGTATTTTGATTGAGCACTTTGCAGGTGCGTTCCCCGTTTGGCTGGCTCCTGAACAAGTGCGCATGATTCCCATCAGTGAAGCTCATAGAGAATATGCTCGTAAGGTGGCCGAGGAACTGGATAATGCAGGTATCCGTGTAACAGTGGATGACAGAAACGAGAAAATGGGATACAAGATTCGTCAGGCCCAATTGGAGAAAGTTCCCTATATGCTTGTGGTAGGTGCTAAAGAGATGGAGGATGGAACGGTGTCTGTCCGCGCCCGCAAAGAAGAAAAGGGTGGCACTAAGACCGTTGCAGAGTTCAAGGCACAGATTTTGGAAGAAATCGCAAGCCGAGAGAGATAAAATAAAAAACACCGTGGCACTTAGTCGAGTGCCACGGTGTTTTTTTATATGGAAATTTCTTTTTTGCTGGTGCCTTCCAGAAGTTCCATGACAGGACGATGAAACGTTTCCATCAGACTGCAATATTTATCGAACATAACCACTACATAGGATTCACGAAAACGGGGCGGAGTAAGTGTCAAAGGCCACATGTGTCGCAAAATAATATCCTGTTCTTTTTCAGTCAAGTGAAACCGGGCTTGAGCATTTACCAGAGCTTTGTATGGATGTTCGAATCCGTGAAGTCGCTCTCCCGGCTGACGGCGATAGAAATGCCAGTCGTATAAAAACAAATCATGAAGAAGTCCCGCACGAGCTACCGCACGAGTATCCAAGCCGTGATCGCGACAATACAAATAACTCAAGTAAGATACATTTAAGCTATGGCGTAAGCAGGTGGTCTCTCCATGTTGAATATACTGTTCCATAGAAAGAACATCTTGGTTTTCTAAGATATCTGCAACCAAATTAAGATACTCCGGATCTTTGGGAATCTCAATGGCTCCATACTGATCCTTGTTGCGTTGTACCACGAAAAGACCTCCTGTCAATGCCCGAAAAATTTGGGCAGCGTAATCGAATCATTTTGTGCTGCAAGAGCGTTGCGCATACTGATAATAAAATCTATCAGATATCCAACCGGAAGAAGATAAGCCAGCGAGACACATGCAAAGGGCGGAAGCAATGCCACCGCACCAAATACCAGTTTGTGTAAACAACCAAACAGTAAAAGTGAAATTAAACCCCAGCCCAGTGTACTTTCCAAGCATAGAATGCCATGATAATTAAAAGGCTTGTTCGAATAATCCCACCACAAATTGCCAAATAAACGCAGCATCAACCTTGCGGTAAGATACTCAAAAACAGTGGCCATTAGTGCTCCAACGAGATACAAAAGAATGAGATTGTGGGAGAAAGGGCGTAACAGCGCATAGCCCAAAATTGCGCCGAATCCGTAAATAATGCAGAAAGGACTGTGTACGAAGCCGCGGTTTTCCCAAATCCCCTTTTCACGGCGAATGACGATGCACTCCATCACCCAGCCAAGGAAACTGTAGAGGAAAAAAGCATTGATAAACATATAAGGCGAAACGTCCGCCGAATAGAGCCAAGATGCCATATAAATTCTCCGTTCTTGTAGTTTCAGTCATAACGTCGGGCTTGTTTTTTGAGTTTCACCTAATACTACGATATAGTATATCGAATTTGCTTCAATTTTTCAAAAATTTTTTTCAAAGAGGTTTTATATAACAAGAATTGTCTCGGTTGACACTGAGTCGGCCAAAGCCTATAATAATGAAAAAACCAGCAGATGGGAGATTGACATTTATGAGTGAAACATGCAGCCATGACTGCTCTAGTTGCGGCTCTAACTGTCCATCCAGACAGAAGCCGCAGGATTTTCATGAGCCGCCGCATGAGTTAAGCAGTATTAAAAAAGTGATTGGTGTGGTCAGTGGAAAGGGTGGCGTTGGCAAAAGCATGACCAGCGCAATGCTGGCGGTTCTGATGAACCGGCGTGGATATCACTCCGCTGTATTGGATGCAGATATTACGGGCCCTTCCATTCCCAAATTATTTGGCATTCATACCCGCGCAGTGGCGGATGAGATCGGTTGCTATCCGGTGCGCAGTCGTACGGGTATTGATGTGATGAGTGTGAACTTGATGCTGGACAACGAGACAGATCCGGTGGTCTGGCGTGGTCCCGTGATTGCGGGGGCAGTTAAGCAGTTCTGGCAGGAAGTAATTTGGAAAGATGTTGACTTCATGTTTGTGGATATGCCTCCGGGAACGGGTGATGTGCCTCTGACCGTATTCCAAACATTGCCGGTAGATGGCATTTTGGTTGTAACTAGCCCTCAGGAACTGGTGGGTCTAATCGTAGAAAAAGCGGTAAAAATGGCCAACATGATGAATGTGCCAATTTTGGGTGTAGTGGAAAATATGAGCTATGCCGTTTGCCCGGATTGCGGCAAAAAGCTGTATGTTTTTGGTGAAAGTCATGTGCAGGAGATTGCCGCTCGGTATCATTTGCCGGTTTTGGCTCAATGTCCGATTGCTCCGGAGCTTGCAAAACAAGCAGATTTGGGTGTGATTGAATCCTTTGAATCGGATTGTTTAGATAAGGCTGCGGACGTGGTTGAGGGTTTGTTACAGAATAAGTAATTTGAATCATTTTGCAGAACTTCTGTCTAGATGGAAGCTCTGCTTTTTTATTATCTGTGTCAGCAAGCATTATGAAACTGCATCGTTTTCAGATGACAAACGGCTGTGGAAATCGCTTTGTACCGGCAATCGTCGTTTTCAAAACTAGAAATATGTACTTGCATACTTCCAAAGCGCTCTCCGTATAAATAGACGAGAGGAGGGCGGATATGCAACGGCAAAGTTATGTGCGCAATGCGGCCATTTTGACTGCGACAGGATTGATTTTGCGAGCAGTCGGCATGTTCTTCCGCGTCTATATTGCGGCTAGAATTGGTGCGGAAGGAATGGGTGTTTATCAGCTCATCTATACTGTTTATACGCTGGCGATTACGTTGGCTACGGCAGGTCTGTCAATTGCGTCTACACGTATTTGCGCCCAGCTTTTTGCAGGGCAGCGTCCAGGGGCGGCCCGCCGGGCTATGAAAACCATGATTGGCCTTGGCTTCGGTCTTGGAATTTTGGCCTGTGTTCTATTGTATTGCGGGGCCCCGTTGGCGTCCGAATTATGGCTGAAAGATGAGCGTGCTTTGTTGCCGCTGCGTATCCTGGCACCAAGTCTTCCCTTCATGGCCATGAGCGCAATTTTGCGTGGATATTTCATGGCCGTGAGGGAAGTTCGTCCAAACTCAATTGCGCAACTGTTTGAGCAGGTGGTTCGTATTGCAGTTGTGGCCGCAGCGTTATGTGCAGTGGACCCGAAAAATATTACCGCTTCCTGTTCCGCTGTGGTAATAGGAAATACTGTTAGCGAGTTTTTCAGTTGGATGCTGATGGCCTTGTTTTATCACCGTTCGATTCGTACAATTCAACGAGAGGACAAAGCGGTCAGTGGATTATGGCATCAGCTTTGGCAGATTTTAGCGCCCGTCTGTGCCAATCAATATCTTACCAGTGTGCTGCGTTCTGTGGAAAATGTGATGGTTCCGGCCTGTTTGACGATTTTTACCATGAGCCGGGAGAGTGCTCTGAGCCAGTATGGAGCGCTGAAGGGAATGGCAATGCCAGTTCTATTTTTTCCATTTTCTTTTCTGGGGACACTTTCTACCCTTCTGATGCCGGAAATCACAGAGGCCTATGTGCAAGGTCGAAAACAGGCCTTAAGATATCTAATAAACAGAGTTTTGCTTTTAACACTTGTTCTATCTATTTTGGCGGGTGGTCTTTATACAGTGTTTGCCTATGACATTGCGCAAGTGTTGTATCAGAGCAATGAAATTGGATTTTACATTGCCGTGCTGGGACCTTTGACTCCATTTATGTACTTGGAGAGTATGGTGGATGGAATTTTGAAGGGCCTGAATGAACAGTTGGCTACATTCCGATATTCTATTTTAGATTCTGTTTTGAGAATTCTTTTGATTGCTTTGCTTTTGCCGAAGTGGGGAATGAAAGGATTCCTGTTTGTGATGTTGGTGAGCAATTTACTGACCAGCTTGTTGAATTGGTTGCGTCTTTTACATGCGGCGGATTTGTCCATTCAGTGGATACGATGGATCTTTAAACCGGTTGGCTCTTTTGGATTTGCAGCGCTTTTATGGCGGCTTTTGATGCCGTTTTTTCCACAGGAATCTCTTTGGCGCGCGGTTTTGGGTGGAATTATGGTTGCTGCATTCTATGTAGTAACGTTGTGGGCGATTGGCGGAATCCGAAGTGAAGATATCTGGCCAGCCGGAAGAGCGAAAAAGAATGCACGGTAAAAAGAAATCAGTTGACAAAATAGAAGAATGTATGATAAAATTTATAACGCTCAAATTGAGCGCTTTCAAAGATAAACGCTGCTTGATTTGCGTTTATCATAGATGCGGATGTGGCGGAATTGGCAGACGCGCTAGATTCAGGTTCTAGTGAGGGCAACTTCATATGGGTTCAAGTCCCTTCATCCGCACCAAAAACCGCTGATTTCGCAAGAAGTCAGCGGTTTTTTCTTTTGCTAGTTTTCTTTGCTGCAGCATTTGAATCAATAGTACATTGCAAACTTTGCCAGAAAAAAGAAAGGTCCATAAAAGGTATGAATAAAAGTATTAAAGGGAAAAAGATTGTTTTGCGTGAGCAGCGAGAGGAAGATGCGCCGTTTTTTGCCTATTGGTTCAATCAGCCGCGCATTATGTTTCAATGTGGCTTTGAGAGACCTACGGATGAAGAAGAGGTGAAAACCTGTATTAACGTTCATCACAAGTCGAAAGATTCGGTTTGGTTTACTATTACAGATCTCAGCGGCAATATAATAGGAGAGACAGGTCTGCTTCGTATGTTCCCTGCATGGCACCAAACCGATCTTACGATTATTATTCCCGATCCCCAAATGCAGCATAAAGGATATGGGACAGAAGCGATTCGTATCATGCTTGATATGGCTTTCCGTGAGTATAAAATGCACCGTGTCTCCATCGGAGTAGTCGGATTAAATACAGATGCGCTGGAATTCTACAAGAAAATTGGATTCAAGCAGGAAGGTATTTTGGAAGAGGCGTATTATTATAATAATGAATATAGTGATTTTATTATGATGCGAATTCTCAGCCACGAATGGAACACGTAGTGATTTGTAACAGACGCAATCGTCACAAAACGAGAATAAATTTTTATATCATTCCTTGTACGAAATAAAAATAATCCGAACTTGCTTTCGATAGAAAGTGGGTTCGGATTATTTTTTGACAACTCAACCTACAGTTTGGAGCTTTTTGGTATCCATATGATATAATTTTGAGCAAGGAGGGTTGAGCGAGGATGGACAATGTGAAAACCGGAGACCTTATCAGAGCGCTCCGAAAAGAAAAAAATATGACGCAAAAAGAACTTGCGTGTCTACTGCATGTCACAGACAGAGCGGTTTCAAAATGGGAACGTGGAGTTTCCCATAGTTAAAGATACCACACCAAATATGATGAACCCACGCTTATACACTACCAGCTATAATAAACCGCAAGGACAGCAATTTGATGATACTGCTGTCCTTTCTTTTATAAAATTGCAGTACACATAAAAAAGCTGTAAAATGATAAATATATTTGTCCTTGTAACAATTCTCGGACATTTGCCTGTTATACTATCTGCAAAAAGCAAAGGAAGTGAGAATATGGAGCAGATTTTAATTGTCGAGGACGACAGTTTTTTGAATAAGATGTTAGACTATAA
>NZ_CAUWGY010000026.1:0-30529 GCF_963558415.1 uncultured Ruthenibacterium sp.
CATGGTCTTCGACACCGAGGTGTACTCCAACACTGGCGGCCAGGCTTCCAAGGCCAGCCAGATCGGTCAGGTAGCTCAGTTTGCTGCGGCTGGTAAAGCCATTGGCAAGAAGAGCCTGGCAGAAATCGCCATGAGCTATGGCTATGTGTATGTTGCACAGATCGCTATGGGCGCTGATCAGAACCAGACCATCAAGGCCATTGCTGAGGCTGAGAGCTATCACGGCCCGTCTCTGATCATCGGCTATGCTCCCTGCGAGATGCACGGCGTCAAGGGCGGTATGACCAACTGCCAGAACGAGATGAAGCGTGCTGTCCAGTGCGGTTACTGGAATATGTTCCGCTTCGATCCGCGCAAGAAAGCGGAAGGCAAGAATCCGTTCACTCTGGACTCCAAGGCTCCCACTGCGGACTACAAAGAGTTCATCGAGAGCGAGACTCGTTACAGCCGCTTGGAGCGCGCCTTCCCGGAGCGTGCTGCTCAGTTGTTCGAGAAAGCTGCCAACGCGTCCAAGGACCGTTATGCTTACCTGAACAAGCTGACCAAGCTGTACGCACCCGACGAGGAGTAATCCTTCTTAAAAAAATGCAGCGGCAGGCCCAAAGGCCTGCCGCTGTTTTTTTGCAAAATAAAAAAGAGGAGCGCAGATGCGCTCCTCTTTTTTGAATCGGGAAAATCTCAGTGTCATCCGTTTAAAAACTCATTGTACAGCGCAAAGCCTGCAATGATGGCATGAACGATACGCGCTCTCTTTTGCAGAGCGCCAATACCTAGCCTTGAATCATCGCTCGCGATTCTCTTTCAAAAGGTCGCGAATCTCGGTCAAAAGAAGTTCTTCTTTGCTGGGGGCAGGCGCCGGTGCCTCTGCTTTTTCTTTTTCCGCCCGGCGAAGCAGCCGGTTTGCACCCTGCATCAGAATAAACATGCACACCGATATCATCAAAAAAGACAGAACCGCATTGATGAATTTTCCAATCATAATGGTGCCGCCGATGGTCAGCGATTCAAAGGTCGAACTATCGGGAGAAAGCAACATAAACAGCGGAGTGATCACGTCCCCCACCAAGCTGTTGACAATCGCTGTAAAAGACGAGCCGACCACAACGCCCACTGCCATATCGATTACATTTCCCTTTAGAGCAAATGCGCGAAATTCACGCAACCAACGTTTCATAAAAAATCACCCTTTCATTTTTATCCGGATTATCATACCGCATTTTTGTAAAAGAGAAAAGAAGAAAATGAAAAAAATTTGGCGAAAAAAGAAGAAAAAAAGTGTATAGACACCATGTGCGACCCCTTTGAAAGCGACGTAAAAACATATATAATAGGTAGTAAGAAATTTATTTGGCTTTGCCGGGAGGAGTTGTGGTATGAAGCAGGGGTTCGACCAGAAGGTCAAGGATTTTTTGAAGGATCTGCCGTATGATGTAGTGGGAAGCATTTTGTATGCACTTGGTATTTACACTTTTGCCAAGTCAGCAAACTTTGCGCCTGGTGGAGTTTCGGGTATTGCGCTGCTTCTCAACTACTTGTGGAATTTGCCCATTGGTACGATGTCACTGGTGCTGAACATCCCCATTGTCATCATCAGCTATAAAGTGCTGGGCAAGTGGTTTTTGTTCAAAAGCCTCAAAACAATGGCAATCAGCACATTGTTCTTGGATGTGGTCTTCCCTTTGTTCCCCATGTACCAGGGAAATCCGTTTTTGGCGGCGGTTTTTTCCGGTGTGGCAATGGGAGCGGGTTTGGCGCTTATCTATATCAGAGGTTCTTCCACCGGCGGAACCGACTTTTTGATTGTGTCGGCCAAAAAGCTGTTTCCCCACTTTTCCATGGGACAAATCACCATGCTGGCGGATGGCTTGATCATCGTCATGGGCTGGCCTGTGTACGGTAACATGGACTCGGTTTTATATGGTGTGGTTTCCGCCTTTGCCTGTTCTGTGGTGGTCGATAAGATCATGTACGGCGCTGGCTCCGGTAAACTGGCCATTATCATCACCACGCAGGGCAAACCCATTGCCGATCGCATCGATGCAGTGGTGGGACGTGGTGCCACACTTTTGCAGGCCAAAGGTGCCTATTCGGAGGCCTCGCGGGAAGTGGTGTTGTGTGCTTGCTCAAAATCGGAAATCTACAAGGTCCAGAGCGCTGCCCACGAAACCGATCCGGATGCTTTTGTAATGATCACCGAGGCCAACGAGGTGTTCGGCGAGGGTTTCAAAAATCCTCAGCCCTCTGAATGAGAAAAGACAAAAGTACATATTCTAAAACAGAAATCGGTGAGCTTGTGTACCCACTGTAATTTTTGGTTTTAAGATACACTTTCAACTTTTCAACAGAGTTTTACACATTGTATAAGGGGTTTTCCACCGATTTTGTTGAAAACTCAGTTGAAACTGTTAAAACATTCGATTTTTCCGTGGAAGTTTTCAACTTGCAAAGTGGAAAAATTTGCGGCATCCATAACAGCCAGTTGAATTGGGACGCAGAGTTTGTTACAATGGTCTACAAACTGCGGTGCTGCGCAGACCGCTGCAGATGGATACAACAAAAAGAAATGTGTGTGCGCTGAAAGGGTTTTGTCATGTTCATGAAATGGATCTATCGGCTGGAACGCAAGTTTGGAAACTTCTGCATCCACAATTTGATGATGGTCATTGTGATGGGACAGCTTTTGGTATATTTGGCGGATCAGTTGACGCCGGCCATTGCGCTGTCCAACCGGTTGTTCTTATATTGGCCTGCGGTGATGCAAGGCGAGATTTGGCGTCTGGTCACCTTTGTGTTTGTGCCGGACAGTATGAGTGTGTTCATGTTGGCAATCACCTTGTACTGCAATTATCTCATCGGCCACGGACTGGAGAGCACCTGGGGCGATTTTCGGTTCAATGTATATTATGTGTGCGGCATGTTGGGCGCCATTATCTCGGCTGCGCTGTTTGGCATCGGAACCAGCACCTATCTGAACCTTTCGTTGTTTTTCGCCTACGCCATGCTGTATCCGGATATGCAGTTCTTGTTTTTCTTCTTTTTGCCCATCAAGGCAAAGTATCTGGGCCTGATCTCCGGTGGCATTTGCCTTTTGCAGTTTGTATTTGGACCTTGGGTGATCAAGGGAAGCATCCTGTTTTCCCTCATCAACTTTCTGTTGTTCTTCGGCGCGGACTTCTTCAATATGGCCCGTCAGGAATTGCGGTACGCCAAAAATCGCCGTAACTGGCGCAACAATGGCGGCAATTGGCGGTAAGTAAGTACTTTTTTCAAAAAAAGTACTGCATGGGGCCTTGATTGTGGTATAATAATACAAAGAGAGACATTCTCTGACATGGGCGCTTGCCGCTCGAACCTTAAAGGAGGTTGTACATATGAAACTGATCACGGCTATCGTTAATAAAGAGGACTCCAATGCGGTCTGTAAGGCACTGACCGGAGGCGGCTTTTCCGTGACCCGTCTGGCGACCACCGGCGGCTTTCTGATGGCAGGCAACATGACCCTTCTCATCGGAACAGAGGATGAAAAAGTGGATCATTGTCTGGAACTGATTGCCTCCTGCGCCAAACAGCGCAAAGAAGTGGTACCCAGCACGGCCAGCTATGGAATCGGTGTGACCACGGCCTATCCGTTGGAAGTAACTGTGGGCGGTGCCACGGTATTCGTCACCAACGTCGAACGGTTTGAAAAGCTGTAATGGCGGCATTGGATGCTCTTTGGGGCAATGATACGTTGAAACAAAGCCTCTCGGCCGCACTGGCGGCCGGGCGGCTTTCTCATAGTGTTCTGCTCTGCGGCGAGGCAGGTACGGGCGCGAATTTCGCGGCGCGCTGCCTGGCCGCAGATTATCTTTATCCCCAAGGCGGCGCCGGTGCTGCACAGGTGCTGTCGGGAGAAAGCCCGGAACTTTTGATCTTGCAGGGAGAAGGTGTGTCCGGCGATATTAAAATTGATGCTGTGCGCACCGTGCGCCGAGAGGTATACAACACTGCATTGTCCGCACAGGGGCGTGTGGTGCTTATTAAAGGTGCGCATAAACTGAACGCTGCCAGTGCCAACGCTCTGTTAAAAGTGATTGAAGAGCCACCGGAGGGAGTGTTGTTCCTTCTTACCGCCCCCGGCGAAGCGGTGGTGTTGCCCACCATTCGCAGTCGGTGTTGCGCGTACAGCCTGGCGCCGGTCAGTCAAGCAGAATGTGTGCAGTATCTCAATACCCACTTCCCTGCCTGCAAAAACAGCGCAGGACTGGCGGGAATCTTTGGCGGAAAAATCGGCAGCGCACGACGCTGCATTGAGGACCCTCAGCAGGAGCGTTGTTTGAACGATGCCCTGTCGCTTGCCAAATGCGTCGCCCGGCACGATTCCTACAAAGCCATGGTGCTCTTGTCTGGCTATGAAAAAGATCGGTTCGGAATTTTGCGCCTTTTGGAATTATTCGGAAATGTATGCAGCGCCGCGCTGCGCGGAACGCCGGATATTCCTGTGGATGCCGCACAGGCGGCCCAATGCCTGCCCAGTGCGTTTTCTGCATCGCGCGCTGTGTCGGCCAATGTCAATGCCAAACTGGTGTTGACCAATTTGGCTGTTCAGCTTTGCGCTTAACATCTTTTGAAGCGCTGCCTAAATTATGCGCCGTAGGCAGCGGCACTGACACCCCCGCCCACGGCAGCGGAAGGAAAGGTTTATGACAAAGGTAATCAGCGTCCGTTTTAAGCAGACGGGCAAACAGTATTATTTCTCCCCCGGCGAATGGGAGATCGACAAAGGCGACTATGTGATCGTGGAGACTGCTCGTGGAACCGAGTGCGGTGAGGTGGTACAGGGTGTACACGAAGTGCCCGACGCCAGCATCGTAAAGCCTTTAAAAACGGTCACACGTATGGCGGACGATGTGGATGTGCGCCGTATGGAGAAAAATCGCGCCGATGAAAAACGTGCGTTTGAAGTGTGCACAGAGCGCATTCAAAAACACGGTTTGGAAATGAAGCTGGTGGATGTGGAATACACATTGGACCGGTCCAAAATTTTGTTTTACTTCACGGCGGACGGCCGCATCGATTTCCGTGAATTGGTCAAAGATTTGGCGGGCGTTTTCCGCACACGCATTGAGTTGCGCCAAATCGGTGTGCGCGACGAGAGCAAGATGCTGGGAGGCCTTGGCATTTGCGGACAACCGTTTTGCTGCAGCCGCTTTTTGAAAGATTTTCAGCCCGTTTCCATCAAGATGGCCAAGGAGCAGGGCTTGTCTTTGAATCCCACCAAGATTTCGGGCAGTTGCGGGCGGTTGATGTGCTGCCTCGCCTATGAACAGCCGGCTTACGAGTATCTCAATCGAGTGACTCCCGGCGTGGGAAGCGTGGTCAAAACTCCGGATGGCGAAGGAACGGTGGCCGAGGTCAATGTGATCTCCGGTACGCTGCGGGTCCGTTTGGAAGGTTCCACTACGGTGTTCAAGAATTTCCATAAATCCGAGTGCCAGTATCTGCGGGGCGGAAAACGAGCACCCCAGCCTGAGGACCCGGAACCGGACGTATCGGACAGCTAAAATTTGCACAGCTTGTTCGGGATTCAGACCTTGAAAATTCTGCGTTTTATGATACAATAAGAGAACGTAGGAAACTACTGGTCCTTCGGGACAAAAAGCCGCATGTGCCGTCCGCGCTTTGGCAGGTGTGGCCGTACTTTAAATGCGCGGAGGAAAGGATGGAAGAAGTATGGCTTATCAGATTAGTGACGAATGCGTATCCTGCGGCACTTGCGCGGGTGTTTGCCCCGTGAGCGCGATTTCTGAGGGTGACGGCAAATACGTGATCGACGCGGACGCCTGCATCAGCTGCGGCACCTGCGCTGGCGAGTGCCCGGTCGGTGCGATCTCCGAGGGCTGATCCCATATGAATCAGGGCGAGGCGGGCGATTGCCCGCCTCGTTTTTTACTGGAAAGGAGCGAGGGTGTTGCGCACAGAACGCCTTGTGAACGGCACGGCTGTGTTTGTGGATGGAGCGTACCGGTTCGGGCAGGACGCTATGTTGCTGAGCGCCTTCTGTAAAGTGCGTCGGGCTGAGCGGGTGTGCGATTTAGGCACAGGATGCGGGATCATTCCCCTGCGTTGGCACGATCGCGGGCACCGGGGTCCTTGTCATGCGGTAGAGCTGCAAGCCGGTGCGTTGCTTCTTTTGAAAAAAGCATTGGAAGAGGGCGGCATTGACCACATTCTTCCCGTCTGTGAGGACTTGCGTACTTGGAGACCTTCTCAGGCAGGACAGTTTGACGTGGTGAGCTGCAATCCCCCCTATTTTACCGGCGGCCGGCAAAGTCCGGACCCGGCCCGTGCAGCCATGCGTCACGAACTGACATGTACTTTTGAGGATGTCTGCCAGACTGCATACGATTTGTTGCGCGACGGCGGAAGACTGTGCGTTTGTCAACGGCCCGAGCGACTGGCCGATGCCATTGCCGCCATGCGCGCGGCGCGCATCGAACCAAAGCGGTTGCAGTTTGTGGCGGCCAGACCCAATCGGGAGCCTGTTTTATTTTTACTGGAGGGACAGAAAAACCGCGCACCCGGAATGCGTGTACTTCCCCTCATGGTGACACAACGGGACGACGGAAGTCCCAGCGATGAAATACTGGCTGTTTACGGTCAGAAAAGGAAGGAAAAATCATGAGCGGTACGCTTTACATTGTGGCCACCCCCATCGGAAACTTGGAGGATTTGACACCCCGCGCAGCCCGAATCTTTGGCGAGGTCGATTTCATTGCCGCCGAAGATACCCGGGTCACGCTGAAGCTGCTCAACCATCTGGGCATCAAAAAGCCTTTGGTCAGTTATTATGAGCACAATCTAAAGGAGCGGGGCGAATACATTTTGGGCCGCATTGCAGCGGGTGAAAACTGTGCGCTGTGTTCGGATGCGGGAATGCCGGCCATCTCGGACCCCGGAGAAGTCATCGTCCGGGACGCTCACGAGAGAGGAATCCCCGTCTGCCCTGTCCCCGCAGCCAGTGCTGCGGTCACGGCGCTGTGTGTGTCCGGTCAGATCACCGGACGCTTTGTGTTTGAAGGATTTTTGCCCACCAACCGGCGGCAGAAAAAAGATCGGCTGGCTCAGTTGCAATCGGAGCCCCGAACCATGATTTTTTATGAAGCACCTCACAAGCTGACTACTACGCTGCAGGACTTTTTGGATACGTTTGGACCGGAGCGCAGCATGACGGTGTGCCGGGAGCTGACCAAGATCCACGAAGAAATTCGCGTCACCACTGTGGGTCAGGCAGAGGCATTTTACCGGGAAAATCCCCCTCGAGGTGAATTTGTGCTGGTGGTGGCCGGCGCGCCGGAACTTCCTGCGCGGGAAATGACCTTGGAGGATGCGGTGGAACTGGCCAAGAGCCTCATGGCCGAGGGCCAGAGCGCGACCGCCGCTGCCAAGGCTGCGGCTGCTCAAAGTCCGTTTTCCAAAAGTGAGATTTATAAACAGTGTGTTCAGTGAGGTGCGAGTGTATGAAGCTTTTGGTCTTTTCTGACTCTCATGGAGAGGCAGGACGGTTGTCCGCCGCGCTGGATGCCCACCCGGATGCCAAGGATGTCGTATTTCTGGGCGACGGCGCGCGGGATGTGGAGATGATTGAGGGCGCCTATCCGGACCGCCGTTTTTATTGTGTGCGAGGAAATTGCGATTTTGCCACTTTTCTTCCGACCGAGGGCCTGGCGCCTTTTGGCGGGCTCAATGTTTACTACACCCATGGACACCTTCACGGTGTGAAAACGGGTTTGGAACTTTTGGCGGAACAGGCGCAAAGCAAAGGTGCTCAAGTTGCCTTGTACGGGCATACCCATCGGGCTAAGCTCGAACGCTGGGGCGCTTTGACACTGTTCAACCCCGGCTCCATTTCCCGGCAGTGTGGCACAGGAAGCTACGGCGTCCTAAAAATTGAAAACGGCTGTATGGAGGCTTTTTTCAATTCGGTAGACTAAGAAAATGTTTCGCGTTGTTTCGACATTTTCGGGTAATTTCTGTGAAAAAACAGCGGTAGTATTTACAGAATGTTCATAACACCTTCAAATAACCGTCGCAATTAATGCCTATAATAAGAATCACAGAAACACGGAAGCCGCAATCCGGGTTTCTGTACATGATTCCTCCTCACACCAAGAGAGATACCCCTTCAATCGCCCCTGTGCGTTCGGCACAGGGGCGATTCCCTTTTTGTGGAAATCTTTGCGCTCGTCACAGTTTTTTTGTGTAAAAAAAGCGTAAAATGTACAATACAACGAGAAATGTGTTTAAAATGTGTTGGAAAGTATACAGTTCGGTAAAGGATTGAAAAAATGGGTTGCACTGGATTGTGAACATGAGTATAATGACTCTCAGTCGCTGAGGCGGATGAAAAAATCTGCGTGTGTTCGTCTGAAAATTAGAACAGAACGAAATTCCGGCGACTTTACATTAGGAGGGTATATACTTATGAAAAAAATGATGGTTATGGCAGTTGCTCTGGTTATGGCTCTGAGCCTGGCCGCTTGCAGCAGCAGCGACAACAGCACTTCTACGGCTGCTTCTTCTACGGTTTCTTCCACCAGCGAGGCCTCTTCTGTTGAGACTTCTTCTGTTGCTGAGGATTCTTCTGAGGCTTCTTCCGTGGAGAGCGAGGATTCTTCCGAGGCTTCTTCTGTGGAGAGCGAGGACGCTTCTGAGTCTTCTTCTGTGGAAGCTTCTTCTGTTGCTGAATAAGCATTTTGTCCTTTTGAAAACGGTCCGCTTTCATGGCGGACCGTTTTTTTATGTGCATTTCAAAAAGAGGTCCCCTCGCCTGCCCGGCGCGCCTTGCGTATGCTGTTTTTTTATTGTATAATAGCTCTGATTCACACGTTTTAGGGGGGAGAAGGATGTTGTTGCAGGAAGTGAAAAAAACCCGCAAACCGCTGCCGGTTTTGGCTGCGGATGAGATCACCAAACTGATCGTAGACGGAACCTTCAAACCCGGCGACCGACTTCCCAATGAATACGAACTGGGCCAGCGCTTAGGGGTAGGCCGCAGCAGTGTGCGTGAGGCCATCAAGCTGTTGGTGAGCCAGAACGTGTTGGAGATCCACCGGGGCAGCGGCACATTTGTGTGTCAGCAGACCGGTGTGGCCGAGGACCCATTGGGCCTTAAATTTATCCCCGGAAAAAAGAAATTGGGTTTGGATCTGTGCGAGATTCGTTTTATGATCGAACCCAAAATCGCGATGCTGGCCGCCCAGAATGCCACCCAAGCGGAGATCGCTCAAATGCAGGCGTTGTGTGACGAAATTCGCGATCAAATTTACGCAGGCGAAAATTACGGCGAAAAAGACCGGCAGTTGCACACTTTGATCGCTACTTGTACACGCAACAGCGTGATTCCCAATTTGATCCCTATTTTAAATGAAGCGATTCCCCTGTTCATCGACATCACTCATCAGAGTGTGAAGATGGAGACCATTCAGACTCATCAGGCCGTGGTCGATGCAATTCGTACCCGGAATCCACAGGCGGCGTATGACGCCATGTGGCAGCATTTGGTGGACAATAAACGCAGCATTGAAGCCATTCCCGATGATTTGTAAAACTTGACAAAAGGACCCGCGCATTTTTGTGCGCGGGTCCTTTTTTATCCTTGGTGTACAGGTGCCTTGGCGCATAAGCATGTGCGCTAAGGCATATTCTCTACTGAGTAGAATCTGTACGAGTTTGATTTTTGTAGGGTTGACAGAAAAATAGAACGTTGTTTTGGTGAATTGACCAAAATTCGACAAGTTACATTGACTTTTTAGAACATTGTTGTTATTCTAAAGCCGTAAACATAAGACGTCAGATGTCAGATGATAGAGGGAGGAATCAAATATGTACCGCAGTGAGGAAGTGCGGAAGCTGGCGCCGGAGATGGATCCCCTCCGGTTGGGTATGGGTTGGAAGATCAGCGACTTGGACAAACCAAAAATCCTGGTGGAGAGCACCTTTGGAGACAGCCATCCGGGCAGTGCACATCTGTTCGAGTTTGTGAATCTGGCCTGTGAGGGCGTAGCTCAGGCGGGCGGAAAGGCCGCGCGCTATTTCGCCACCGATATCTGCGATGGTCAGGCTCAGGGGCACGATGGAATCAACTATTCTCTGGCCAGCCGCGACATGATCGCCAATATGGTGGAAATCCACAACAACGCTACACCGTTTGATGCAGGTGTTTTCATCGCTAGTTGCGACAAAGGCTTGCCCGGCCTTTTGATGGGCATCGGCCGCACCAATTTGCCGGCTGTAGTGGTTACGGGCGGCGTAATGGAGGCCGGCCCCGACCTTTTGACGCTGGAGCAAATCGGCGCATACAGCGCCATGTGTCAGCGCGGCGAAATCAGCGAAGAGAAGTTGACCTATTATAAACAGCATGCCTGTCCCTCCTGTGGCGCTTGCAGCTTTATGGGTACCGCGGGCACCATGCAGGTGATGAGCGAGGCATTGGGCCTGGCGCTGCCCGGTTCTGCGCTGCTTCCGGCCACTTGTCAGGATTTGCGTGAGGTTGCTCGCAAAGCCGGCCAGCAGGCCATGAAACTGGCCGAAATGGGACTGACCGCCCGCGACATTGTGACGAAAAAGAGCTTTGAAAATGCCATTATGGTCCATGCGGCCATTTCCGGATCTACCAATGCCATCCTGCACCTTCCGGCAATCGCCCATGAATTTGGCATTGAAATCGACGCAGACACCTTTGAGCGCATTCACAAAAACGCTCATTACATTTTGGATGTACGTCCTGCGGGACGTTGGCCGTCCGAGTATGTATATTATGCGGGCGGTGTGCCGGCGATTATGGAACAGTTGCGGGACATTCTGCATCTGGACGTCATGACCGTGACCGGCAAGACCCTGGGTGAAAACCTGGACGATTTGAAAAACAGTGATTATTACGAGACCTGTGCGGCGTATCTGAAAAAGACCGGCCTGAAACAAGAGGACATTATTCGTCCTTACGACAATCCTCTGGGCGACAAGGGAACCATTGCGATCCTGCGTGGAAATCTGGCACCCGAAGGTGCCGTGGTCAAACATTCGGTGGTGCCGGCAGAGATGCACAAAGCGCTTTTGCGCGCCCGCCCCTTTGACTGCGAGGAAGATGCCATCGCTGCGGTGCTGGCTCATGACATTCAGCCCGGTGATGCGGTGTTTATCCGTTACGAAGGCCCCAAAGGCAGCGGTATGCCAGAGATGTTCTACACCACCGAAGCCATTGCTTCGGATGAAGAATTGGGCAAGAGCATCGCGTTGATCACCGACGGACGATTCTCCGGTGCCTCCAAAGGCCCGGCCATCGGACACGTTTCCCCCGAGGCGGCAGAGGGCGGCCCCATCGCACTGGTGGAAGAGGGAGACTTGATCCAAATCGACATTCCGAACCGGGTGCTGGCCATTGTGGGTGTAAAAGGGGAGAAAAAGACCCCTGAGGAAATGGATGAGATTTTGGCTCAGCGCAAAGCGGCTTGGACGCAACGCCCCGCCCGCTATGAGAGCGGTGTTTTGAAAATTTATTCCGAACACGCAGTCGGCCCCATGAAGGGCGGTTACATGAAGTAAGGAGAGAGACGCATGGAAAAACTCAAGACAGGAATCATCGGGTGCGGAAAGGTGGGCGACTTCCACGCCAAGGCCTATGCGAACCTGGAGAACAGCGCCTTTACGGCGGTATGTGACGCAAACCGCGAGCGGGCCGAGGCATTTGCCGCCCGTTACGGTGTCAAGGCTTACACCGATGTGGAAGAAATGTGCCGGACCGAGCATCTGGATGTGGTCAGCGTATGCACACCCCATCCGTTGCACGCAAATCCCGCGGTCACAGCGGCCAATTGCGGCTGCAACGTGCTGGTGGAAAAACCCCTGGCGTCCAGCCTTGCGGACTGCGATGCGATCATTGAGGCCCAAGACCGCAACCACGTGACGGTGGGCACCATGGTGCAGCGTCGGTTCTACCGCCCCTGCATGCGCATCCACAAAGCCATCGAAGATGGAAAACTGGGCCGTCCGGTGCTGGGCATGGTCACCATGCTGGGTTGGCGAGATGAGGCCTATTACAACAGCGACCCGTGGCGCGGCACCTGGGACGGTGAAGGCGGCGGTGTGCTGGTGAATCAGGCCCCCCATCAGTTGGACCTGCTTTTGTGGTACATGGGCGAAGTGGATGAGGTGTACGGTGTGTGGAAAAACCTCAACCATCCCTACATTGAAGTAGAGGACACGGCAGTGGCTGTGGTCAAGTTTAAAAACGGCGGCGTGGGCAACATTGTCGTCAGCAACAGCCAGAACCCGGCTTTGTACGGAAAAGTACACATCTTCGGCGAAAACGGCGCTGCGGCCGGCGTGCAGACCGACGGCGGAGCCATGTTCATCGCCGGAATGTCCAGCATTACCGAGCCGCCGGTCAACGATTTGTGGACCGTGCCCGGCGAGGCCGAAATGCTGGAGACATGGAAGAAAGAGGACAGCGATTTCTTCAACAGCGTGGACTCCATGTATTACTATCACAACGAGCAGATCAAAGACTTTTTGAATGCGGTACAAAACGGTACGAAACCTCTGGTAGACGCCCGGGAGGGCCGCCGCACCGTGGAATTGTTCACCGCTATCTATCGCAGCACCAAGGACAACTGCGTGGTGAAATTCCCGCTGAAATAAGGAGGAGAGCAGATGCTGGTATCTTACAACGAGGCGTGTGCAAAGGACTGCTCCACATTGGAAAAAGACTTGGAGCTGTGCGAGAAAGCAGGCTTCGACTGCATCGAGATCCGTTTGGATATGCTGACGGATTATTTGAAGCGGCACACAGTGGAGGAGCTTGCGGCCTTTTTCAAAACCAGTCGCTTGCGGCCCCACGCCTTCAATGCACTGTATTTGTACCCGGAGTTTTTGAGCGATGGGGACGACGCGCAAAAACAGAAGGCACTGCTGGATGAGTTTCGGCTGGGCTGCGAAGTCGGCAAAGCCATTGGCAGCCATTATTTCATCATCGTGCCGCCCCTGCAGCGGGACCCTCTGGGTGGACCTTTTGTGGGCACTTGGGAGGACACCTTTGCAAACTGCGTGCGCATTTTGAAAAAGCTTTCGGATATGGCTCGTCCCTACGATATGAACCTGTGCTTTGAACTGGTGGGCTTCGAGCGCTCCAGTGTGCGCAGCATCGCCCAGGCAGATGCCATCGTCCGGGCGGTCGACAAAGACAACGTAGGCTTTGTATTTGACTCTTACAATATTTACCTCAACGGCGGCTGCAATGATTTTTCGTCCATCGGCAAAGTACAGCCGGAAAAGATTTTTGCAGCGCACCTCATGAGCGCCGACGACGTGCCCGAGGACCAGCGCGGTCAGGACAAACGTTGTTTCTGCGGCGCCGGTGTGGTGGATACGGACGGCTTCTTGCAAGCTTTGAAGGCGGCCGGATACAAGGGAATCGCTTCGGTGGAGACCTTCCGGCCCGAGTATTGGCAAAAGACGCCCGAATGGGTGGTAGAACAGGCGTATAAAACCACCCGCAACGCATTGGCAGCGAACGACTGCTTGTGATTTTTCGATTGTTCCGCTTGGCAGAGAAGCGAATCCATCAAAATCCAATCAAATCAGGAGGAATCTTATGTCACCAATTGCATTTGTGATTATGCTGGTCGTAGCGATCATCATCCTCACGGTATTGACACTGAAGTTTAAAATGCATCCGGTCATGGTGCTGTTCCTGACAGCCACCTTCTGCGGCCTGGCTTCCGGCAAGGGACTGGTTGACACTTTCAGTTCTATTACAAACTATTTCGGCTCCACGCTGGGCAGCATCGGCGTCATGATCATCTTTGGCGCTGTCATCGCCGCCGGTATCAGTGATACGGGCGCGGCCACCAGCATGGTCAACTTCTTCATTCGTCTGTTCAAAGGCAAACGTTTGGAGCTGGCTCCGGCGCTGACGGGCTTCATCATGAGTATCCCCGTATTCGGCGACATCGCCATCATCCTCAACGCGCCTATTTCTGCCATCCTGGCTAAGCGCAAAAAAATGAGCATGACCCAGGTGGCCCCCTTTGTTAACTTGGGACTGACTTTGACCCACGGCCTGGTTCCGCCCACTCCTGGCATCCTGGCGGTATCCGTTCTGTTGGGCGCCGACATCGGCACAGTCATTCTGTGGGGCTTGGTATGCTCCGTGATCTCCTTCGCGGTGTGCTACTTTGTCCTGTCCCCCATTTATGCAAAATGCGAGTACATTGAGCCGCTGGCTTCCTACACCGAGGGCATCGATGCTGTGGAAGACAATTCCTCTGTGGAAGCACTGCTCATTAAAGAAGACAACACTCCCAGCGCAGGCGCTTCCTTCCTGCCGCTCTTGCTGCTGGCTGTCATGATCGCCATTGGTTCCATCGGCAAACTGTTCGTGGCAGAGGAATCCGGTGCATACACCTTCTTCAACACCTTCGGCAACACGGTTCTGGCTTTGTTCTGCGGCATCGTAGCTGTAGGCATGCTGGTCATGGGCCGCAAGGCGAAAGTGGTCGACAAAGCCAACGTAGACGGCGGCGGATGCAAGCTGAGCGAAAAGAGCAGTTGGTTTGAGATCGTCATGAACAACTGGGTTGGCCGTGCGCTGAACATCGCCATCAGTGCTCTGCTCATCACTGCGATGGGCGGCGCCATGGGCGGCATCCTGCGTGAGAACGAGGCCATCCAGACCATCGGCAACAGCATCGCAAACACCAACTTCCCGGCAATTCTGGTTCCGTTCCTGCTGGCGGCCATCCTGATGACCGTCTGCGGTTCCATGACCACTGCGTCCATGACGGCTGCCGGCCTGATGGCTGCGCTGATCCCCGTTTTGGGCATGAGCCCGGTAGTGGCTTCTCTGGCCATCGGCGCTGGCTCCATGGTGGGCTGGCACGTCAACAACAGCGGATTCTGGATCTTCACATCTCTGTATGGCTTTGATACAAAGCAGGGCCTCAAATACTTCACCACAACCAACGCTCTGGGCGGCATCGTGGCCTTCGTTGTCCTGGCTGTCCTGACCATGGTAGGCGTTGTGGCTTGACCCAAAAGCAAATGTAAACCGCGCTGCTCTGCCGGCATACATAAGGCCCGGGAAAACATCCCGGGCCTGCCTGTATTCCAAGAGTAAATGCGAAAAAAGGAGTGTCGCATGATGATCAACGCCTTTGCAAAAAGCCGTCGCACAGCCTGGATTGGCGGCATTGTTTTGGGTCTGGTGGCCGGGGCTGGCGTCTGGCTGGCGCTGTCCGGCTCCGACCAGTCCATTTTTAACCGTGTGCTTTTGGCGGCACTGGCAGCCTTTGTGGGCGTAAACATCGCCGTGTATCTGGCGCGTATGATCGCCGCCCGGGAGTATCAGTCCCGTTTATTGCTTTTATACGAAAATCTGGACCCGGAGGCCTTTCTGGCGGCGGCGGGTCCGCTGGAAAATGCTCCTATGGACGCTTCTTCCCGGTGCACGCTGATGGTGCATCTGGCCAACGGCTGGCTTTACGCCGGAAAAACGGACCGGGCGATGGAGATTTTGGAGAGCATCCAACTTCCGGACAAGGCTTTGGCGGCCCGTGGTCTCGTACTCAGCAATAAGGCCACCTGCTGGCTGGCTCAGGGCAATCCCGATCGGGCTCAAAGCTGCATGGATCAGCTTCGGGAACTGCTGAAAGACAAGGCATGCAGCAAAGAATTTTCAGCCAAGGCGCGTCATGCACTGGCGTATTTGCAAATCTGTATGGACCTTTCCAGAGGAAAACGAGTGAATCTTTCGGTCTTGGAAAATGATTTCGAGGCCAACCATTCGCCATTCCACCGCCTGGATGTGCAATACCGCATTGCCTTAGCCGCCCGAAAAAGCGGGGATATGTCCCGGTTTGAAAGCGCCCGGGACTATGTGGAGAAAAATGGCGCGAAAACCGTTTTCCCATCTCTTTTGAAATCTTAAAAAAAGCCGCTCCGATGAATCGGAGCGGCTTTTACGATTGGTGGAAAAAGAAATAGAAATCCGGTATAATGGCAAAAAGAATGGGAGGCGCTGAATATGAACAACAAGATTCGGCTCGCACTGTGCGCCGGAGCTGTGGCCGCGGCGGCTGCAGTTTCACTTTGGCTTTGCCCGTTGGATACGCCCGCGGGAACAAACTGCCTAATGGGGTCCGTTTGGGTGGCAGCCGTGTGTGCCTTTGGCCTGTGGGCCGTGGATGCGGTCGCCAAAACCGGACTGATGCGCACGGGGGTCCCGGTGGTGTTGGGTGTGTACGGCGTTTTGGCATTGCCAGGCGGTTGGGCGTTGGGACGTGCGTTCCCCCAAAGTTCCTTTGTCCTTGCTTTCTTTTATTTGTTTATCTCGGCAGCGGCCGGCGCATTTCTTTTGGTATTGGTGGGCACGGGCCAGAGCATCCGGCGAGCCATGGAGATGGAAAAACAGTTCCCCTCGGTTTGGCCGCCACTGCTGGAAAAAGTCCGTGCCTGTTCCGAAAAGACCGATGATGCACAAGAAAAAGACGCAATCGAAGATTTATACAAAGCAGTGGAGCAGGCGCAAAAGCAGGAGGATACGCACTTGGAACCGGACTTTTTCGACGTTGTGCGCCGGCTGGGAAAAACCATGGAACAACCTAAGAGCGCGGACCGCAGAGCGAGTGTGTGCGAATTGTGCCAAGAAGGCGTGCGTGTGAACGGGCCGCAGGCTCTCAAATCGGCTGGTCCAGAAGGGGAATGACTTTCGCAAGGTCAGGCACGATGTGCCAGCACAGGTTTTCCATTTCCGGCGTGGCCGGGTCCACGTTGGGAACCATCACCGTGGCACAGCCCGCCGCGGCACCGGCGCGCACGCCGTTGTAACTGTCTTCCAACACAAGGCAGGCCGCAGGCTGAGTGTGCAGCGTTTGGGCTGCTGTGAGATAGATGTCCGGGGCAGGTTTGGAGCGGCTCACCATGTCTCCGCATACCAGCGCAGTAAAATAGTCCCGGATGCCGGCCACCCGCAGATTGCTTTCTACCAGAGACCGGTGGGTGGAGGAGACCACCGCCATGGGCAGATTTCGGCTGCGCACCTGCTCCAAAAGTTCCAAAAGGCCGGGCATCACCGGCACGTTGCGGGCCAGCATGGCGGTCAGCCGGCCGACGACTGCGTCGCACATGACATCGTAGGGCACGTCGGGGCCGAATCGTTTTTGAAAGGCGGCTCGTCCGCCTGCCCGGTTGCGCCCCCGCAAAAGCGCCGTGTCTGCCGGCGTGATGTGAAGCCCATACCGGGCGCCGATTTCGCACCAGACCTTGTCGGACAAACGCTCGGTATCGATCATCAGTCCGTCCATATCAAATAAAACTGCTTGTATCTGCATTTTTTTATCTCCTTGCGTGATTTGGCTTTATTGTACCATAAATATCTGCGTTTTTTGTATATTTTCTCTTGTAAAGTGAGGAAAAGCGCGCTAAAATAAGTTTAATCGTTAAACAGAAAAAGAGGGGAACCATATGTTGGATATCAAAGTGACGAGAACACAGGCGCCCAAAGAAAAACCGGATCAGAATCATCTGGGCTTTGGCACCTATTACACCGATCATATGTTTGTGATGGATTACACCGAGGGCCAGGGCTGGCATTCGCCCCGCATTGAGCCCTATCATCCCATTTCTCTGGACCCGGCGGCGATGGTGTTCCACTATGCGCAGGAGAGCTTTGAGGGAATGAAGGCTTACCGCACTGCGGACGGTCGTGTGCTTTTGTTCCGGCCGGAAAAGAACGCTGCCCGTCTTCAGTCCACCCATAAACGTCTGTGCATCCCGGAGATCCCTGTGGAAGACTTTGTACAGGCTGTGAAGGCTCTGGTCCATGAGGATAAGGACTGGGTCCCCAGTGCACCGGACACCAGCTTGTATCTGCGCCCCTTCACCATTGCGACGGAAGCACATCTGGGGGTCAAGCCCAGCAATACGTATCAATTTATTATCATTGCTTCGCCTTCCGGCGCCTATTACGAAGAGGGCATGAGCCCGGTGAAAATCTACGTCGAGGATGAGTATGTGCGCGCCACACCCGGCGGCACAGGTTTCATCAAGTGCGGCGGCAACTACGCGGCCAGCCTGGCGGGCCAGATGAAGGCTCACGATCTGGGCTACAGCCAAGTGCTGTGGCTGGACGGCGTGGAGCGCAAGTACGTGGAAGAAGTGGGCAGTATGAACTGCTTTTTCAAAATCGGCGGTGTCATCCGCACAGCTCCCTGTGTGGGTACGGTGCTGCCCGGTATCACCCGCATGAGCTGCATCGAATTGCTGCGCAAGTGGGGCTATGAAGTGGATTGCGACACCCGCCTTCCCATTGCCGACGTGATGGCGGCGGCCAAGGACGGTACTTTGGAAGAGGTGTTCGGCACCGGTACTGCCGCGGTCATCAGCCCGGTGGGCGAACTGCGGTACGAAGGCGAAGTGGCCACGGTGAACGATTTCAAGACCGGCCCTGTGACCCAGCGCTTGTACGACACGCTGACCGGCATCCAGTGGGGCAGAATTCCCGACGAGATGGGCTGGACTCAGGAAGTAAAATAAGAAAAAGGCCGCATTTGCGGCCTTTTTTATTGGAAAAGCTTAGTCCATCGATGCAATCCGCTAGTTTGGAGCAGCGGGTACCGTCAATGGCATCAGCGGCATTAGCCAGAGATCATGGTGTTGGCTACTATCCAGCCAAACCCCAAAGACGCAATGAGGTATGCGGCTGAAATCAGTATAACCGTGCTCCATAGAACGAAGTACTTGCTTTTTTTCTTTTTTACAATTCCCAGGATAAGAGCAATCGTTGATATTGCAGCCAAAACGCCAAAAAGCAAAACAAGCGCAATGTGGAGCGGTTCCGGTATCGCAAGCCATTTGCCTGTTTGTAAGAACATGGTGTTTCCTCCGTTTCATTGGAATAAAACGTGCCAAGTGCTGCAATCCTATTATTTTTATCATTGTAAAATATCTGCATGATTTGTGCAAGGCGCGATAAATTGTTTGCAGAGACCGCAGTGCTTTTGTGGGCTGAAAAAGCTTCGGATTGCATTTTTGAATGCAATTTGTTATCATAATATAATAGACGAGTGCCGCGCTGCGGCACAACACCATACACATTTTATAGGAGTGATGATTGTTTGGATAACCCTGGCCCTAGTATACTGGCGTTTGTGATCTTACTGATTTTTTCCGCGTTCTTTTCCGCCAGTGAAACTTCGCTTTCGTCCATCAACCGTGTGCGTATGAAAACCCGCGCCGAGGACGGCGACAAAAAAGCCCGTAAGGTGCTGGATCTGGCGGATGATTACGACCGCACCCTGTCCACCATTCTCATCGGAAACAACGTGGTGAACCTGGCCTCTGCGTCCATTTCCACGGTGCTGTGCACCACGCTCATGGGCGCCAACGGTGCGGTGATCGCCACGGGCGTGACCACGGTACTGGTGCTCATTTTTGGCGAGATTTTGCCAAAGAGCCTGGCAAAAGAGCGTCCGGAAAAGTTTTCGCTTCTGTTTGCTCCGTTTTTGGGGCTGATCAAAACGCTCCTCACGCCGGTCGCTTGGGTGTTCGTGCAGATCAAGCGGCTTTTGACGGGTCTGCGTTCCAATGAGCTGAATGTGCAGCCCAGCGTGACCGAGGAAGAATTGAAGGTCATCATCGACACCGTAGAAGAGGAGGGCGTGCTGGACCGCCAGGAGACGGACATCATTCAGTCCGCCATCGATTTCGACAACATCACCGTTCAGGACATTCTGGTCCCTCGAGTGGACATTGGCGCCGCGTCGCTGGATGACCCTCCCGAGGAGATTTTGAAGCTCTGTCTGCAGGGCGGACATTCCCGCATCCCGGTGTACGACGGCACCATCGACCACATCGTGGGTGTGCTGCACGCAAGAGATCTGCTGGCGTGCCTGTCCCGGGGCGAGACCATTGACCCGCGCAAACTGCGCCGGGATGTGCTGTTCGTGTACCGCACCAAGCGCATCAACGAGCTGCTGGCCGAATTGCGCAAGGAAAAACAGCACATGGCCATTGTCACCGACGAACACGGCGGCACCTTGGGCCTTGTGACCATGGAGGACATTCTGGAGGAACTGGTGGGTGAAATCTGGGACGAGTCCGATGTGGCCGAACAGGACATCCAGCCGCAGGGCGACAACATTTGGCAGGTGGCCGGCGACGCGAAAATGGAAGATTTGTTCGAGGCCATGGACTACGAGGACAAAGATTTCGACGACGATTACGCCACTGTCAGCGGCTGGGCATTGGATATGTTCCAGCACATTCCCGAAGAAGGGGAATCCTTCACTTGGAAACGCCTGCATGTGCGGGTGGAAAAGATGGACGACCAGCGCATCGAATGGCTGCGCGTCACACTGATGGGTGAGGATTCATCCGAAGAAAAGAGCGAGTCTTAAAAACAGAAAAAGGCCGTCGCGTGTTTCCACGCGACGGCCTTTTGACTTTTATAAGAAAAACAGGTGTTCTTTGCCATCCGGACAGCGCAAACGAATCTCGTTTTCTCCGATTTGCTGTGGCTGCGCGCCTTGCTCCAACAGAGAAAGCGCCTGCTCAATGCCGGCCCGTTCCAGGGCTTTTACCGCCGTTTGAAACGGGGCGCACAGACGCAGCTTTTCCGCCCGGGACAAAGCTTTCAGATGGGCCTCCCAGCGCAACGCCTCGCTCTTTGTGGCAAAGCACTGGCTGTAGGCAAGAGTCAGAGGGCCGCGGCCCCGGGTGTATTTGGCTCCTTTTCCGGACCGGTGCGCTTTGAGCCGATGGGCAAGGTCCGGCGTCCAACCGGTGTACAGGGTGCCATCCCCGCACTCCAGCATATATACAAAGCAGTTCAACGCTCGCCGAACGCCATGGCGGTCTCGCAGGCAGTGATGGCGTCCTCCTCGGTGCCGGTGGTGATCAAAAATCGGCCCGCATGACAAAAGCGCAGAGTCTCGATGCCGGAAATGGCGGGCAGTTCGTCCTCCCGGGCGCCGGCCCAGGCCCGCGGGAAGGCGACCTTCAGCGCCTGCGTGCCGAAGCCGGCGGGAATCGCCTGAGCACACCAGCCGCCCCGCTGCGACGGGAACACCACAAATTTGGCCTTGCTGGGAATCAGATACTGTTTCCAAGGCGCAAAGCGGCGCATGCGCACCACCCCGTGCCGGCACTTGGCCAAAGCTGCACGCACCTCTTCTTCGGCTCTGCGGATGGCGCGGATGCTCTCCAGCTTGTGGTCCAACAGGTCCCGGGCCACTTCAACGGCCTTTTCAAAGCACGCGTCGGGACTGTCGGTGCTGTCCCAAACCGGATTGTAGGCCATGATGCTGTTGGCAAGCTGATTGCCGCAGCCTGTGTTGTCGTCCAAATCCAGCGGCTGCACAAATCCCTCATCAAAGCGGCGTGCATCGTCCGGATGGATCAGCGTCGGCCCAAGTTCCCGCCACAACAGGCCAAACGCCGCGTAGGGCACACCGTTTTCACGCACCGGGCTGGATTTGGCGTGGTGGTCAAAAGGTCCGTCTCCGATGTCGAACACGAGGCCGTCAAAGCCGTCCGGCACCTGATAGCCGCGCAGAATGGTGATGTCCGGCCGGCAAAGTTTCAGCAAAGCGGCGCTGAAAACGTCGTCTGCATGAAATTTTCCACCGTGAGTAAATGCTTTTTCCGGAAGATGCAAGGCATACTCGCTCCTTTTTTTCATAAAATACAATATCTAGCATAACACAGCCGGCGCCATTTGATAAGGCTTTTTTTGCCAGATGAAAAATTTACGCTTTCGCCACATCTGTGCACAAGGGGCATGGTATACTGAGCACAGAAACGGGCAGAGGAGGATGGAGAACGTGAAGACAAAACAGAGGCGAAAACATCGCACTGCCCTATGGGTAAGCTTTGCAGCATTGGTTCTGGCGGTTCTTGCGGCAGCGATGTTTTTTGTGTACATACCTGCGGCGGACCGGACTCTATCCAGTGCTCAGGCGCCTGAAGGGGCCCTTCGGGCGGCGGTGGTGCGCTTCGGGAGCACCGGAGATGCGCTCCAAACACCCATGGATGAGGATCGGATTCTGGCCCAAGCCCGAACCATTGCCCAACAGGCCCGGGCCAAGGGCATGAACGGGCTGATGCTGGTCGTGCAGACGCAAGAGGGCTCGGTCTACCGGGATTGGACTTCGCCTGCGCTGGAGTCGCTGCGCCAAAACGATACGCTTTTTCACAGGGTGGACGGGCTTGCGCTGTGGTGTCAGGCTGCCAATGAACAGAAGTTGAGTGTATATGCGGTGATAGACGAAAGCGTATACGATGAGACCGATCAGATGCAGCAATGGGGACTTTCGAGACTGGCGCGCAAATATCCTGTGGCGGGAGTTCGGGTGTACCGACCCGCCTCACAAGGTGCGCTTTTTGATACGTATGAACCCCTGGACGGACAGGACGGGGGAGAGATCGCAGGGGTGAACAGCGCGGTTTGGACGCAGCCGCAGGCACTGTTTCTGCATGCGGTGTCGGCGGCACGCACCGGTCAGGACTTTTTGGGCGCGGCCTTTTCCTGGTCGGACATGAACACCGACCCTCAGACGCTGGGTCTGATGCTGTCGGCTCTTGACACCGACGATGTCCCCGCGCTGCTGAACTATACTCCCAGCAATCAACTATCTGTGAGTTATCCGGCCGATGGCGCGACGGTTTATACGGACGCTTGTTTTGTCATGGGCACTTCCGACCCCACCAAGGAGCTGACACTGAATGGCTCGCCCTTAGAGCGGACCGGAGAACAGGGAACCTTTGGGGTGCTGGTATCGGTGCAGCCGGGGGACAATACGTACACTCTGGCGCAAGGAGATGCGTCGGTGACGCTCCATATCCGGCGGCCGGTGCCTCAGCCTTCGGAAATGGAGACCGAACCCACAGAACCAGAACCCATTCCTCACGACAATACACAGCAGGTGGAGCCGGGCACGGCGGTTCAAATCAACGGCTGGCTGGTCAGCCTTTTATACGACCCGTCCAGTGACTCAAACATCAGCGAGACCGTGCGGAACGGGGCCGTGGGTGTGGTACAAAGCTGTGCCGAAACCATGCGCAACGGCAAAATCACCTGGGCTTATCAGTTGACCAGCGGGGACTACGTGCTGGCCTACAATACCACGGTGCTGGGGCAGGATGTGGACCGGGCTTCCTTTACAGGCGCCACGGCGCAGAGCACCGATGAGGGAGAGACGTTGAGTTTTACCGGACAGGGAACACCGGTCATTTATTCCAACATTGTGGAAAATACGCTGGAAATTCACTTGTACGATACGGATGTGGCATCAGATTTTGCAGTGGATGGCTCCGCGCTTGTGAAAAGCGTGGAAGTGAGCGCCTTGCCGGATGGTGCAGGGTCCCGTCTGGTGCTGCACTTTGACCAGCCGCTGTGGGGCCATACGGTGGAGTTTTCAAATGGGACCACCCAGGTGCTTTTGAAACCTCGGCCTGTGCAGGCGCAGGACCCGTCCCGGCCTTTGGCGGGAATTTCGGTGTTGCTGGATCCGGGCCACGGCCAGGACGACGGCGGTGCGATGGGAGTGGCCGGCGCCGAGGCTCCTGTGGAAAAAGATGTAAATCTGGCGGTTTCCTTAGCGGCCAAATACCGGTTGGAGCAACTGGGTGCTACGGTACACATGATCCGCACCGACGATACCTTTTTGTCCTTGCAAGAGCGCAATCAGAAAATCACTGAATTGCAGCCGGACTTTTTCATCGCGGTGCACCACAATTCGGTGGATTTGTCCGTAGATGCCAACCAGTCGGCCGGTACCGAATGTTATTATTTCTATCCTGCGGGCAAACAGTTGGCCCAGACGCTGGTGCAAAATGTGGCCGCGGCCACAGGCAGACCGGAGCGAGGCGCCTTTTGGGGATATTATTACGTGGCGCGCAACGCCACTTGCCCGGCTGTATTGCTGGAAGTGGGATTTATGGTAAACCCCGCGGAATATGAACAGGTGACCGACGAGATGACCGTATGGGCTACGGGAGATGCCATCGCCCGAAGCATTCTTGCATGTGTGCCCGCATCCTGAGTTTGCATTTTTGCCGTTCGTGCGTTACAATGCATTTGTAAACTTGTAATGTATGTGCGGCCCCGGCCGCGGGAAAGGATGAAGGTTATGTTTGAAATTACGAACACACAAAATGCCCCGGCGGCCATCGGCCCTTATTCCCAAGCGGTGCGCGCAGGCAATTTGCTGTTTGCTTCTGGTCAGATTCCGCTGGATCCGGCTACCGGCGAAGTGGTGGAAGGCGGCATCGCCGAGCAGGCTTGCCGGAGCTGTGAGAACGTGGGCGCCATTCTGCGCGCCAATGGTGCGGATTTCACCAATGTAGTGAAAACCACTTGCTTTTTGGCAGATATGGGCGATTTCGCAGCCTTCAACGAAGTGTACGCCCGTTATTTCGTTTCCAAGCCCGCCCGCTCCTGCGTGGCAGTCAAAGACCTGCCCAAAGGCGTATTGTGCGAAGTAGAAGTCATTGCGGTTTTGTAAATGGGATAAAAAAGGCCGGACCTTTTAGGTCCGGCCTTTTTCTTTGCAAAATCATCGCCGCGCAAGGCGCATTTCCAGCTCATACAAACCGCCTGCGTGCTCCACGGTGTTCCCCGTCGGCAGAAAACCATGCCGCTCATAAAATCGCCGGGCGCCGCAGTTGGTGCTGAGCACCCAAAGCGAAGGCGCAGCCGTGCATTGCTTTATAGCAAATTCCAGCAATTGTGTTCCGTATCCCTTGTTCTGTTCGCCGGGCAATACATAAAGATTTTCGATTTGGTTGTTGTGAACGCAGACGATTCCCACAGCTTTGTGGTCGATCAGCATATAGAGCTTTGCACCTTTTTCAATTTGCGATGCAAGATATCTTTTTTGGCGCTCGGGAGTGTGAAGAGCCACAAACTGTGCAGAGCAGATCTCCCGGTGAGACGCTTTCCAGCTCTCGGAATGAATGATCGCAGCTTGCATCTGGTTCGATTGGGTTACCGGTATGATCATATGGACATCCTTTCCACTTTCGGTCGTATGTTCCCGGACAATCGGGTCCGCCGGCTGTTCATGGCGCGATTCAGCGCCCCAACGAATGAACAAAAAACGGAAAGGCCGTGCATGCAGGCACACGACCTCTCCGATAAAATGCAATTTGTAAAAGTTTCTTTTGTGAGCACAACACCCTTCACTTGCGGGTCCCGCGCTGGAATAAGACCGAGGGCAATGGCACTCGGAACGGCTTTTGTTTGACTTCACAGTGAAGCGCCCGATACTGCTGCCATACACCACTGTGCAAAACGTTGCACAAAAGGGTGTCTTGCCGGGCGCCGTCCAGTTGCTCAAATCCCGCAAGACAACGCGCCATCGCGTCCTGCAAAAGCGCTTGACACTGCTGCTCATAGTCCGGACTTTGCGCCAATGTGGCAAGAGGATTGTATCGATGCGCATGCAAATCGTCCAAAAGGTCGTCGTAAGCGTCCATCAGATAAGAAAACTCTCCCAGGCCCGCGCCCAGTTGACGCAAGGCATCCGCATAAGGGCCTTTGATCGGCGCCACTACCTCGGCGGTGAGCTGCCCAAAATAACCTGCGGGAATCGTAGGGTCTGTACAGCGCTGTGCCTCACAGCGCTGCAACTGTTGCAGCCCATGGCTGATGGCCACGCATTGACGAGGGTACCGATGGCTGATTGTAGCGTAACGGCTGCGCAGATGGCGCAATAGTGCCAGCGCCATATAATTGTGGTCGTCGCTCCAGTCGTCTTGGGCGTTGTGAAAGGCAAGCGCTACGCTCATGTCCGCAGCGTATCCGCAAAATCCATTTGCAAAACGGGGGTCCAGCGGCGCAGCTTTGCTGCCGTCCCCATATACATCCGTCAAAAGAATCTCCAGAAACGTGAGGTCATGGCTCAGAGCGATCGGGGCAAAAACACCGTGACGGCGACGCAGCATCTGCGCCAGCGAACGACGGTATGCCTGATAACGGTTGGCATCCTGGGGGGAAAGCGTTTCCCGGTCCAGTGTCACATAACCGAACATGCCCCTGCACTCCTTTCATCCAGTGAATATTTTTATTATCCATCATAAATATGGCTACTTTATGAAGAAACGAAAAATTTTCGTAGACAAAAGGAGAAAAAACGGGTTTAAAAGTTTCGGCCGTTCCAACCCCAGTACGGCGTTTCCTGATATTCCACGTAAATGCGGTCCGGCGCCAGGTGCATCAGTTCCGACAGGATTTCCGTAATGCGGCTGGTCAGGCTGTCGTATGCTTCTTCCGACGCTCCGCCATACAGGCTCACCGTCACCATGGCCGCTCCCTCATTGCTTCCCTGAAACCAAAGGGAAAAAGAAGGCTCTATGCCTACCATCAGCCAGTTTTCGCTTTTTCCGGGCAAAGCTTCCACCGCGCGACCCAGCTCGCGCTTGACTGCCTCGCATACAGCGTCCGATGCGTCCAGATTGGTTCTCACATGAATAAAGGGCATTTGTCATTCCTCCTAAAGATGATTGGTCCACAGGACCCGTTCAAAAAAGAGTGCAATAGAGAGCGGCCACTTTGCGCAAGGCGTCTACGCTGGCCACAACGTCGCCAGGTACTTCCAGCGAGTGATCGGCTCCGGGGATTGCCGTAAGATGCACCGCCACGTCCTGGCTCATGCGCTGACTACACGCCTGCGTCATCAGCGGGTCCTGTGTGCCGTACACGGCCCAGCAGGGCTGCCCGCGCATATATCGTTCGTACGTCTGGGGCAAAGGAGTGAGAAAAATATGCACCGGATGCACGCCCATGCGCCGTGCAACCTCGCCGGCCACCAATGTCCCCAGACTTTTGCCAATAAAGACCCATCGGCTTTGCACTTCGCTGTTTAGCTGTGCCAAGGCGTCGTCCACACATCCAGGCAAAACAGCCTGTGCCCATTGTTCCAGAGAAAGCGCAGGGTCTCGTTCAAAAGGACGGTATTTTACACAAATCAGCCGGCATCCGTGCTGCTGAGCCTGCTTGCGAGCATAATAAAACAAAGGCCGGTCCACGCCGTAACCAATCCCCGGAAAGAGAACCACCGTGGTGTCCAAAACAATTCACTCCTGTGCGGTATTTTCATGGTTTAGTATAGCACGTGGACGGCCCCTGAGCAATTGAACCTGTGGGAAAAGTGTGGTATACTGATAAACAAAATCAGCATCCTGTGAGGAGAGTTTGGAGCATGGAAGAAAAAATCAGCAATTTCCTGACGGAAATTATCGAAGAGGACCTGGCGGAGGGCCGCGTAAAGGAGATTCACACCCGTTTTCCGCCCGAGCCCAACGGTTATCTGCACATCGGAAGCGCCAAGGCGATTTGGATCAACTGGAGCATCGCCAAACAGTACGGCGGAAAATTCAATCTGCGGTACGATGACACAAACCCCTCCCACGAGGACGTGGAGTATGTGGACAGCATTCTGGAGGATCTGCGCTGGCTGGGGGCTGAACCCAACGGCGGTATCTATTACGGCAGCGATTATTTCGACCAGTGCTATGAATATGCGGAGCAGCTCATCCGCGATGGAAAGGCCTATGTGGATGACTTGACAAGAGAGCAAATGCAGGAGTACCGCGGTCAGGATGCGGGCAAACCGTCCCGCCCCAGCCCCTGGCGTGACCGCACCCCGGAGGAGAACTTGGATTTGTTCCGGCGCATGCGCGCCGGGGAGTTCCCCGACGGCAGCAAGACCCTGCGGGCCAAGATCGACCTGGCCAGCCCCAACATGAACATGCGCGACCCGGCCATCTACCGGATCATGCGGGCCCATCACCATCGTCAGGGCGACAAGTGGTGCATCTACCCGCTGTACGATTTTGCACACCCCATTCAGGATGCCATTGAGGGAATCACCCATTCCATGTGCAGCTTGGAGTTTGAAAATCACCGTCCTTTGTACGAGTGGGTCATTGACAATCTGCATTTGGGTCCCTTCCCCATCCAGCGGGAGTTTGCCCGCTTAAACATCACACATACGGTGATGAGCAAACGCTATTTGCGCAAGCTGGTGGAAACCGGTGTGGTGGACGGCTGGGACGACCCTCGTCTGCCTACCCTGTGCGCGCTGCGCCGGCGCGGCTACACGCCCAGCAGCATTTTTGAATTCGTGAAAAAAGCGGGTGTGGCCAAGGCAAACAGCCTGGTGGATAACCGCCTTTTGGAGCACTGCATCCGCTCCGAACTGGACCCGGTGGCTTTGCGCCGGGTGGCAGTGCTGGATCCTGTGAAGCTGGTCATTACCAACTATCCCGCCGGTAAAACGGAGGAGTTCCAGCTTCCCAACAACCCCAAGGACGAAACTGCCGGCACCCGTGCAGTTCCCTTCACCGGTGAGGTGTGGATCGACCGCAGCGACTTCGCAGAGGTACCTCCTCCCAAGTATCAGCGCCTGAAGCCCGATGGGGAAGTGCGCCTGATGGGTGCGTACATCGTCAAGTGCACAGGCTTTGAAAAAGACGAGCAGGGCAATGTGACCAAGATTTTGTGCACGGCAGATCTCGAGACGGGCAACGGCATGCCGGCGGATGGCCGCAAAGTGCGCGGAACCATCCACTGGGTGAGCACGGCCCACGCGGTAGACGCACAGGTGCGCCTGTATGGAGATTTGTTCGGCGAGGAAAATATGGGCGAGTTGCCGGAAGGCAAAACGTACGATGATTATTTGAACCCTGACTCCGTGCAGGTAATGCCTCACGCCAAACTGGAACCCGCCCTGAAGGACGCCCGTCCCGGCGAGCGCTTCCAGTTCGTGCGCATGGGATATTTCACGCCCGATTCAAAACATCCGGGCGTGTACAATCGCATTGTCACACTCAAAGACAGCTTTTCTAAAACATTAAAATAAAACCAGAACAGGGACGGCGCATTTGCGCCGTCCCTGCTTATGCTATGAAGGGAAGCGAATTTATGAATCAGACCATGCTGGCCGCCATGTGGGAGGGCGGAGAAAATCCGGTGCTTACACGCCGGCCGATTCCGCAGATTTGCCAGCCGGGCGACGCCATTGTGCGGGTGACATGCTCAGCAATCTGCACCAGCGATCTGCACATTCTGCACGGCGCTGTGCCTCGTGCGGTGCCGGGAATTGTATTGGGACACGAATTCGCTGGGCGGGTAGAGGCCGTGGGTCCGGGCGTGGAAAAATTGCGTCCCGGTGACCGCGTGGCGGCCAATTGTGAGAGTTTCTGCGGAAGCTGCTGGTTTTGTGAAAGAGGTTATGTGAACAACTGCGAACAGGGCGGCTGGATGCTGGGATGCCGGATCGATGGTTGCCAGGCCGAATACGTTCGGGTCCCGTTTGCGGACCAGTGTCTGTATCCTCTGCCCGCGAACGTTGGCGAGGAGGATGCGCTCTTTGTAGGGGACATTCTGGTCAGCGGCTACTGGGGTGCGCTTCAGTGCGACATCCGGTCCGCGGACACGGTGGCCGTGATCGGAGGCGGCCCCGTGGGACTGTGTGCGGCTCAGTGCGCACGGCTTTTGGGTGCGGGAAAAGTAGTGCTGGTGGAACCAAGACAGGAGCGCCGGGCACTGGCGCTGCAGGAGAGATTGGCCGATGAGGTCATCGACCCCTATACGCAGGATGCACCGGCTTTTATGCGCAGTTTGACCCAAGGCCGCGGTGCGGACAGTGTCATCGAGGCCGCAGGCGCTGCGGACACGTTTCAACTGGCATGGCAACTGGCAAGGCCCAACGCGGTCGTCAGCGTGGTGGCCATGTATGAACAGGACCAGGTTTTGCCCTTGCCCCGGATGTACGGCAAAAATTTGATCTTTAAAACCGGTGGCGTGGATGCAAACTGCTGCCCGCAACTGGTGGATTTGATCGCGCATAAAAAATTGCGCACGGATTTTCTCATCACTCACCGGGCGCCGCTTGAAAAAATTTTGGATGGCTATAAGATTTTTTCTTCCCATACCGATGGATGTTTGAAATGGGTCATCACAAACTCTTGTCAAACAGACAAAAATGTCCCATAATAAGGATGCAAGAGGGTTGAAAATTATACGTAAATAGTATACAATAAAGATCGAACAAAAAAGGAGGCCTTTTTGAATGGGTGCGATCAAAGCAAAGGATCAGATTTGGTATGTGGGTGTGCAGGACCCGGACCTGCGTGTATTTGACATCATCATGCATTCGGACTATGGTACCAGCTACAATGCGTATATCGTAAAAGGTACGGAGAAAACGGTACTGTTCGAGACCAGCAAAGCAAAGTTTTTTGATAAGTTCCTGGACAATATCCGCGAGGTAACGGACCCGAGTAAGATCGATTATATTGTGGTGGACCACACGGAACCGGACCACACGGGCAGCGTAGAAAAGCTGTTGGAGCTGGCTCCCAATGCCACTGTGCTGGGCTCTGGAACGGCCATTACATTCCTGAAAGAAATCGTGAATCATCCGTTCAATGCCAAGGCGGTTTCCGAGAAAGACCGCATCGATTTGGGTGGCCTGACACTTACGTTTTT